>JAFEBT010000021.1 GCA_018242545.1 Pseudomonadota bacterium | reverse complement strand
TTTTCAGAAAAGGTATGAATACCTTTTTCTGTTTTTAAATAGTCAAATATAGCTTCCCAATCATGAGGTTTTATGTGATACATCATTTTGGTAGTTTCTCCTCTGTCTTTCAAACGAGAAACTACCACTTTCCATTTTATTTCAATAGCTTAAAAATTTTTGTCCACACAACCTAATGATTTCTTTAAAAATTAAAAGTTTTAAGGAAGGGAAAAGTATTATGTTTGCAGTTATTTATCGACGTTTTATTTTGCCTGGTCGAGACGAGGAATATCAACAGTTATGGCATAAGATTGCAATGTATTTTAAAGATCATGGAGGTGCTCTTGGATCTTGCCTTCATAAAACAGAAAAAGAAAACGAATGGGTTGCCTATTCAAGATGGCCTGATTCAAAAACACGAGAAAAGAATTGGGTTCAAAAAGAAAGCCTTCCCGAAGAGATTAAAATAGCCATTCAAAAACTTAAAGACTGTATGGATGATACGAAGCCGCATGAAGAAATTTGTATGAGCGTCATAGATGACTTACTTTTAAAATAATCTTTTGAATTATGTTAAAAAACCTTTTAAGTTTTCTTTTGTAACTTCAAATTCAATATTAAAATATTCTTTTAAAACAAGTTTTAAAGCAAAATACGTGGGATAATAATTTTCTGTAAGGTCGTCTGAAATAAGACAATAAAAGTATTTTCTGATAATCTTTTTGCCTGTTTTGGTCATAGGAGGCGAACTTTGTTTTTTAAGTCCTCTTTTTTTTGGGGAACGTATTTCATATTCTTTTGCAAAATATTCTCTAAAGCTTTCTTTGTATTCTTCTGAAAAGAAAGGATTTTTTTCTTCGACATAGTCTCTTAAGAGAAGAAAAGACGGATGGTCTTTCCCCAATTTTTTAGCAACAAACGTATAATCGAGAACATTGAAATAGAATTTAAAAAGAAGATTTAATCGAACTGTTGTGTAGGGAAGAGTTACAACACCTCCTTTTAAAGGGCATAGAAGGTTCCATGTGAGTGTTGAAACGCACGGATAAGTAAGGAGGGATACACTTTCCTCTGGAAACTGATCAAGTAATCCTGGACCTGTGCAATAAATAATGCGATCTGTGGAAAAGCTTTTTTTATTATGAAGATCCTTTAAAGTGGATGATAGTGTTTCTTGAGTAAGAGAAACAATAGATCTGTATTGATATGGAAAATAGGAACAAAGACCAAAAACATTTGTGGAAGATGAAGTACAAAGATAATCTAAGATCTTCATACAGAAAATCTTATTCCATGAAGAAACCACAGGTTCTTCTTGAAATTCAAACGTAAGCATATCATTGATGCCCTTTTGCCGCACCAGTTTTGAAGAATGTTCTTTATCAGGAGAAGTAAAAACAGCTTTTAAAAATTCATCAGGGCAGGTTTCGCATCCATACGCAAAAGTATCAATATCAGAGTAAGTAATATGAAATTTTGAGGGATTTTTAGAAGGAGTTTGAGAACGCATTCCCATCATTATTCTATAAAAGTCACTTGGAATTGCTGGATTGCCGCCTTGCATATTTGAAAGAAGAATAGAAGGCGTTTGGATTCAGGAAAATTGCCTAACTCTTTGAGGTAGGCTTCCACATCGTTCGTTATTTGCGTTTCAATTTCCTCACTAAAGAAGATAAAAAATTTGGAAGGATGCCTTTTTTGAAGATCTTGAAGCCATAGATTTGTTCGAAAAGTGAGAAAATCCATAACAAAATGTATATCTGGCACAAGAGGATCTTTTAAAAGCTGCTGAAGGTAAAGTTGAAAGCTTTCTGAATACTGTGCGCCTATCTTAACTTGTGTAGATTGTCCTTGAAGGGTACAATCTTCAAATTTTACACCCGAAGCCCAAAAAAAGTGAAGTTGGTAATGCGTGTTTCTTTGGAGCCATAGGGGGTTAATTCTGGGTATTTGAAGAGGATCTTGCTTTTTTTCATCAGAAAGACAACAAAGCTTATCAGTCATCGCAAAAGCATAACTTTGGAAAAAAACTAAAAAGAGCGCCACAAAGACTTTTATAAAAATCATAAAAACATAAATTTCTTAAAAAAATAAATCCTGATTAAAATATGATTTATATATAAATATGCTTTTAGATGTATTCAAGTATTAAATGCAAAAAAAGCACCATATATGGATTTAACCCGTAAATAAAATCTGGTGAGCTTTTATCGTTATATCAAGAGTTATCACCTAAAACAGGACTCTTTTATCAGGCTCATATTAAATGAAAAAAATTAAAAATTAAGATCTACAATGATAATTTTTACGTCGAATACATTTAGAGAGTGAATCATCAAGTTCAATTTGAATGGTAACGTGATCTATTTGAAAATCACGTTTCAATACGTTAGAAAGTGTGTTGATAAAATCATCTCCCGGGTGTCCACCAGGGGTTAGAAGGTGAGCTGAAAGTGCAACCTTGGTTGTGCTTATAGCCCAGATATGCAAATCATGCACTTCTTTAACGCCTTTAAGAGTGCTTAAATAGTTTCTTACCTTTTGTGGATTGATTTCTTTAGGAGTAGCATGCACAGATAGATTGAAAGAATCTTTCAAAAGACTCCATGTGCTTAGCATAATAATAATTGAAATAATAAAACTAACAAGTGGATCAATCCAGAGCCATCCTGTTTTTAGCATCAAAAGTGCAGAAATAATAATTCCAAAGGAAATCAATGCATCCGAAGCCATATGTAAAAAGGCTCCTCGAATATTTAAATCTTTGTGACGTCCTGGCATAAATAAAAGAGCTGTTATCCCATTAACGACGATGCCAATTGTTGAAACAGTAATAACAGTGCTTTCAGAAACTGGAACCGGCGCTGAAAAGCGTTGGATGGATTCCCACCCAAGCGCTCCTGTTACCATTAATAAGAGGAGAGCATTCAGAAGTGCTGAAATAATGGACGTACTTTGAAGACCATAACTAAATCGTTCAGAAGCTTTACGTTTAGAAAGCAGAATCGCTCCCCAAGCAATAAAAAGACCTAAGACATCACTAGCATTATGCCCGGCTTCTGTTAAAAGAGCTAAAGAATTGGCATGCAATCCATAGATAACCTCAGCAACAATAAAAATACTATTTAAAAGAATACCAATGATGAAGGCTGTATTAAAATTCTCAGGTGTAGAGTGATGGCAATGAGAATGTGTATGTAAATGAGAGGAATTTTGATCTAAGGTCATGGGGGATGCCTTTCTGCTTTAACATACATTAGATTGAGCATTCTTATAAAATATATCATGATGACTTTTTTCTTGCGAGTCCTCTTTTAAAAAGGAGGGGGGCACTCATAAAAATTCTTATCGTAATTCAATTGATTTAAAAAGAGAGAAACTTTAAGATACCAACTGAAATACTTTGTAAATCATTGGTGTAAGAGGACGAAGAGAATTCAATGAGTCGGACAGCAACTGCAATTTTATCCACGGAAAATCTTTTACATAATCTCACAGTGATAAAAGAAAAGGTTAAAGGTGCAAAAATTATTGCGATGGTAAAAGCGAATGCTTATGGTCATGGTATTCGGTCTGTTGCCTTAAGACTCGATAAGCATGTTGATATGTTAGGTGTTGCCTCCATAGATGAGGCTATGGCCTTGCGCAAAATTGGCGTTAATGCGCCGATCTTGCTCTCTGAAGGTATATTTGAACCAAATGAACTTTTGGTAGCTGCAACAGAAAAATTTCATGTGGTTTTTCATAATGAATTGCAAGTAGAATGGCTTGAAAAAGCGTCGTTGCCACTTCCTTTGGAAGCTTGGATTAAAATTAACACAGGTATGGGAAGGTTGGGTTTTGAGCTTGAACAAGCAAAGAAGTTTTATAAAAGAATTATGGATTCTTCATCCATTGTTTCACCTGTAAAAGTCATGTCTCATTTTGCATGTTCTGATGATAAAGATCATCCTTTAAATCAACAGCAGATTCATTTGTTTAAAGATTTTATTAAAGATATCCAAAGTGAATTTAGTCTTTGTAATTCAGGAGGAATTTTTAATTTTCCAGAATATCATTATGATTACGTGAGACCTGGTCTTGCCCTCTATGGTATTAGTCCTCTTTTAGGAAAATCAGCCCAAGATCTTAATTTAAAGCCAGTTATGACGCTTCAGACAAGTTTAATTTCTACGCAAGTCTTTAAAAAGGGGTCATCTGTGGGGTATGGCGCACGCTACCAGTGTCCTGAGGATATGCCGGTTGGAATTATTGCTTTTGGGTATGGGGATGGATATCCCATTACAGCTCAGGATGGAACACCTATTCTTGTAAATAATATTGAATGCTCTTTAATTGGACGTGTTTCTATGGATATGATTGCTGTTGATCTTAGGCATTGCCCCCATGCTAAAATCGGAGATCCTGTGGTGCTCTGGGGAGCAGATCTACCTTTAGAACGTGTGGTCTCTCACACATCAAACATAACATGGGATCTTTTAACCGGTGTTCAAAACCGTGTAAAATTTCTCTGGACACGGTTAAATTAATGCCTATTTCTCAAAAAACGCAGCCTATTGGTATATATGATAGTGGAATTGGAGGCTTAACAGTTTTAAAAACACTCCAAGAAAAATTCCCCCATGAGAATTTCATTTACTTTGGCGACACACTTAATCTTCCTTATGGTACAAAATCACAAGATCAAATTATAACCTATTCTCGAAATATTATGACCTGGCTCCAGCAAGAAGCCAAAGTAAAATTGGTTGTGGCAGCTTGTCATACAAGCTCTGCTCTTGCATTGGAAGAAATTTCACAAGGATTTGTGGTTCCTATTATCGGAACAATTCTTCCTTTGGTAAAAAATATTTTAAAAAAAGAAAATATGAGAAAAATAGGGATTATTGCAACACCGGCTTCTGTAAAAAGTTTAATGCATGAAAAAATATTAAGAAAATCAGGATTTCAAGGAGAAATTCTTTCGATTGCGTGTCCTGCGTTTGTTCCTTTGATAGAGGCTGAAGAGTTGAATAAAAATGTTTTAAAAGAGCATGCAGAAGATTATTTAAAAATGTTTATTGATCAAAAATATGACACGCTCATTTATGGGTGCACTCATTATCCTTTTATTAAATCGCTTATCGAAGAGATTTTACCTCTTTGGGTCACTCAAATAGATCCCGCCGAATATATGGCATTAGAGGTTTTCGAAATTCTTTCAAAAAGGGATCTTCTCAATGAACAAACTTTAAAGGGACACCACTCTTTTTTTTGTAGTTCTGAGCCATATATTTTTACTAAAAAAATACAAAAATTGATGGAATTTGAAGGATCACACAGTGTTTTAAAAGATGTCCATTCATTTTAAAAGAATGTCTAAGCATCTTTTAACTTTCTAATAAGAGTAATTTCATTAAAAAAGAGGACTCCGTGGCAAGAAATATATATGACAATTGCCCTTAAAACTTTAGGAGCAGGTATGCTGCTTGGTTTGATTTTTGAAAGTTTTGATTTGTCGAGAGAAAAAGCTTTGATTAATGGGATGATTCAAAAAATTTATTTGAGGAAGACACTATGACTAAAAGTATTATCAATCAAGAGTACAATACGTTTCTTTCCGATCTTAAAGAGCGGGTTGTATCATCCAGGTATAAAGGGGCTTTGAGTGTTAATCGGGAGCTAATTCTGCTTTATCATTATATTGGCATGCAAATAATTGATGCGCAAAGCAAGCAAGGCTGGGGAACGAAAATTATTGAACAATTATCGAAGGATCTACGGTCTGAATTTCCCTATATGAAAGGCTTTAGCCCTCAAAACTTGAAATACATGCGCAAATTTGCTGAGGAATATAAGACAGATGAAATCGGTCAACAGGCTGTTGACCAAATACCTTGGGGTCATATTGTGACCTTGATATATGCTATTTCAAGTAAAAGTGAGCGACAGTTTTATATCCATGGGACTTTACGGATGGTCTCGCAATATTTTATCGATACAAATTGAAACTAATTTATTTAAACGTCAAGGAAATGCGGTGACAAATTTTGTGGATAAATTGCCTGCACCACAATCTGATCTTGCGCAAAACACATTAAAAAATCCTTATTTATTTGATTTCTTGAGCCTTGGAAAAAATGCGCATGAACGCGAGATAGAAAAAGGATTAGTGGCCCATATTGAGAAATTTCTTCTTGAGCTTGGTGAAGGTTTTGCATTTTTAGGTAGGCAATATCACCTTCAAATTGAAGATCAAGATTTCTACATTGATCTGTTGTTTTACCATATCAAATTGCGCTGCTTCGTGGTGATCGAGTTAAAATCTGGAAAATTTAAGCCCGAATATGCAGGGAAAATGAATTTTTATCTTTCTGCAATTGATGATTTGCTGCGTGGTCCTGGTGATAGCCCTTCAATTGGCCTTATTTTATGCCGCTCGAAAACTTCAGTTGTGGCTGAATATGCTCTGCGTGATATGACAAAGCCTATAGGCCTTGCTGAGTATAAACTGCAGAATGCGCTGCCAGAGAATCTTAAAACTGCATTACCAACTATTGAAGAGCTAGAAGCTGAGCTTGCAAAAGATTTAGGAGGCGGAATAATACAACAAAGATTCATTTTAAAAAAGTAACAGGAGCTCATTTAGATAGCATCTTTTAACTTTCTAATAAGAGTAATTTCATTAAAAAAGAGGAAGACATGTCAAGAAATATATATCTGACAATTGATGATGCTCCTTCAAAACATATGAAAAAGAAGGTGGATTTTTTAGAAGGTCATAAAATTCCAGCGCTCTTTTTTTGTCGAGGAGAATTTATTCCTTTGTATAGAGATCTTGTCATTGATGCGATTCAAAAAGGGTTTCCCATTGGGAACCATTCATATTCACATCCTTATTTTTCTTCTATTTCTCTTGAAGAATGCTTTAAAGAGATTTTAAAAACAGAAGAACTCATTGACGCTTGTTATAAAACTGCAGGGATTGAGAGGCCATTTAAGGTTTTTCGGTTTCCTTTTGGAGATCGTGGAGGAGGAGAAGGCATTTTAAAGATTGAAGAGAATAAAGTTGAAAAGATTCAAAATTTTATAAAAGATTTAGGGTTTGTAAGTCTCAAATTTCAACATAAAAATCCAGATGAATTTGTGGATATTCTTTGGGATTGGGATACAGAAGATTACAAGGCACCTCTTATTCAAAATTCTGAAAAATACTTAAAAAAAATTGGAAGAATTTTGGGAGAAAACGCATGATGACACGTATGTTTTGCTTCACCATGATTTTAATCATACGCATCATTTATTTGAAATTACAATGAATTTTTTAAAAGAGAAGAAAGTGAATTTCTTACCAATGATATGAGTATTCTCCTCGTAATTATTTGTTTTATTTTCATATAAATCAATATTTACTAAATTAAAGTGTGTTTTTTGATTTTTATCTCTTAAAAATTGATAATCGTGTTAATAACATAAAATGGAATAAAAGATTTAATAATGTCCTTTATAGTTTCTCTTAGATTTTTAGTCTTCTTTTTAATGCCTCTGTTTGTATCTTTTAGTCTGTGCGCTTTTCAGGACATATATGAAGACCAAAAGAACCTAGAAACCCAAAGAAAAACTGCTGTCAATGTATTAAAAAATACCTCGGGTGTGGAAAAAGAAGAAGAAATAGAGGCTTTGTTTGCAAAGCTTCCTTTGTGCTTAGAGCCTGATATGCTCTCTCTTGTAGGATGTTATATGTCAACTAGGTTTCTCTAATTTTGAAGCCTTTGCAACCATTCTTCCTCCTTTTTAGGACCCAGATACAGTTGTACATTACATTTGTATACAACGGATACCTTTCATAAACTCTCAAAATTTAAATTGTCAGGAATTTTTACTAAGTTTTGTGTTTTTTAAACCAGAAGTTCCTGTCCCTTATGAATTTTTAAATATTGGAGCGCAATATCTTTGGAAAACGAGAGACTCTTACCAAAAATTAAATAATGTTCTCTCAATTTTACAAACTGAGGGCTGGCTTCATTATGTCCAAGAAGGGTATTGTCTTAACAAAAAAAATACAACGAGCTTTGCTGCAAATATTTTTACCCGAGGCTCAGCAACAAGGCGCAAATAAGCTTTTATATCTTTTTCATGAACAAGTAACTAAAACACCTAAATCTCAAGATGCCTTTCCCTGGAGAGATGCTTTATGCCCCCATGTGGAGGATTTTGTAATTTGCGAGAAGGCCTTATTCCTCTCGCTGAGAAAAGGAAAGTAGCGCAATTGTATGTGACTTTGGGACACATAAAAAAACAACAAAAAAAACTCCAGAGTGCTTTTTATGCCTATCAGAACAGCTTGACTCTTGTACGCAAATACAATCTCAAAAGGTCTTATGAATCTATGCCAAATTATTATATGAGTCAGATTTACAAAGAACTTGGTGATATACCTCTTCAAATCTCTTATCTTCAAGCTGCAATCCTTAGTGCGCGTCATATACATCCTCTCCCACTTTTTGTGATAGACTATTTGCAAGCTCTGGGAGAAGCCTTTGAAAATACTCGTCAATACGAACAGCAAAGAGCAGCTCTTGAGGAGGCCTTATCCCTTTTAAGGACGTGCTATCCAAATGAATCCAAAAGGTATTCTCTTGCACTTTATGATCTTGCCCATGCCTACGGACATCTGTGTAATTATGACGCGCAATTAAGATACCTCAATGAATCTCTTATTATAGACATGCAGCTTTCAAACTATAAGGATTGTGCTCTCGCTCATTTCTCAATGGCGCAAGTGTGGGAGAAAATGAACCAATATGACCATCAAGCAGCGTCTTTGAAGCAAGCTCTTGATGTGTATCATGTCTATGCCCTTCCGGAGGATATCCTGCTTCTTTCTATAAGAATTGCGCTTGGAGACACATATAAAAATTTGAATTGCTTCGAGGCTGCTCAAGAACTTTTATTAAATGTACTTTCACATCCTCTTAGCCATACAGATCCCGAAGAGAGGACCCATACATATCTGGCTTTAGGAAGCCCTCTATGTAAGAATGGAACGTCATGAAGACGCTCTAAAAACACTGGAGGAAGGATGGGAGTATTACCAAAAAACCTTAAAATACAACCCTACGACTGCCAATAGAGGCATCCTTTTAAATCTCTTAGCAAGTGTTTGTTTTAAGAAGGCTTCTGCTTCTTGGTCTGCCAATCCTCTGCAAGCAAATGACTGGTCTCGAAAGGCTTTAGAATACTTAAAAGAGGCCTATAGTATATTTATAGCGACACATTCTCTTAATCACCCAGAGGCTGAACAGACACGGAAAGTTCTTGAGGAATACAAGATTCTTTCTGCTGAAGAGAGGCCTCAAGCAGAGGAAGATGGGCCTGCCTCAGCTAGGAAAAAGTAATTACGATGTTCTAAAATTCATTCTTAAACTCAAAATTTTAAAAAAGAACCCTTTCCTATCTTTTTGTCTTTTTAGGAAATAATAAACACACTAAAAATTTCGTTACTATTTCCATTGTATTGACTTCGCTGTCTGAAAGCTTAGGCTTAAGCCTTCTTTGTTGTAATATCTTTTTCTATTTTTTTTGTATAATCATCTAGTAGATACTATACATTAATGATAGATTCTTCTATGCACTCGATCTCTTGTTGTAACGATTTGTGTTGTTTGCATCTAAATTAATATTTACAGAATTAGAGTGAGTCTTCAATTCTCTTCTTTTTTAGCCATTAAAAGTTGGGAATCGCGTTTATATGGATCATTTTAAATGGATGGACTTTTTCTAAATAATAAAAAATAAGGTAAACTTATGGAATATTGCGCTTTTAAAAAAATAAAAACAGACACTTTATGTTTTTTTAGAACTTTGAAACTTGTTTTTTTTCTATTTTTTCCTTTATTTTTAGAAGGTTGTTCTAAAAAGGAGATTTCTCCTGCAAAAGGAGACTTTTCTCTTTCTTATCAGCAAAAAATGGAAGAAATGGAAAAAAGTATGAATCCATTTTTTCAATTAATGGAACAAGCGGCAGAAAAAAATCTAAAATATAATCCTCAAGACGTTTCTTATAAATTTTCTCAAAAAGAAAATCACTGGGGATATGAATCTCAACCCTTCAAAAATTATAGTCAAAGTTCCAATATTTGGGAGAAATTTATAAATCAAAATTTACAATCTTTAAATCATGCGTCCCAATCTCCCGAAGATATGTCTCAGCTGAGAAGGGGTCATCATCGAAGAGATCATTATTGGAGAGGGGGAGGAGGAGGTGGATGGCGGCGGTATCATGGCAGCAGAAGAGGCTGGAGAGGGGAAAGAGCTTTTAAAATGAGAAGAGAAGGTGGCTCAATGCAAAAAGGGGGTGCCATGGAGCCTTCTTTGCAAAAAGAACTCCAAATGCAAAATTTTTCTAAGAAAGCAATACAAAATAAAGAGGCGTTAGCTGGAACACTAATAAAAAGCTCTCAAAAAAGGCATTTATCTCAACAGTGTATTAAGAAAAATGGAGAAAAAAGTGGGTCTCAAATGCTTCATGGCGAGAAATCTCAATGTTCTATTTAAGCTGTTGAGTATTAAGTAAATATAAAAGTAAGATTTTCCTAATAAAAAATATTTCTTGTCTAATTTCATCATTTCTTTAAAAATTTTTTAAACGTTCAAAAGCTTTCCAAAAAATAAAGAGAGATAAGGGTCGTTATGAAATTTTTCTAAAATATTCTATCTTCAACAGAGGTTAGTTGAAGGTTTTTGAAGAAATATTAAAGAAAAAAAGACCTTATTTATTAGCTCTGTTGTGTAAGTCGATTTCGCTTGTTTTATACTCGGGTTGCTGGGGTGTTTTTAATAACAAATTTGACTTACGGAGCAGGTCTATTTTGTTTTTTTCTTTTTTTTGAAAAAGGATGTAACAGAGTACCAAAAAATAATTAAGATAAGTAACTTAAGAGCTGATTCTAAAGCAAGCATATGATTAACTTCCCTGATATAGATTTTAGTTTTAAGTTTTTATAAATATAATATGTTTTTTAAGAAATATCTACCTAATATTATTAATTATATAATTAATTTATAGAAATACTATATTTAGTTGTTGATTAATATATAAAAAATAAGATTAAAAATTAATCGTAAATTATGAATCTTACTTTATATTTTATTTTTTATTTGGATTTTGAAATCCGTAAGGCATTTAAAATAACAGATACAGAACTTAATCCCATTACAATACTTGCAAGCATAGGGTTTAAAAGAAGGCCAAAAAAAGGATAAAGAATACCTGCTGCAATCGGAATGGAAAGCCCATTATAAATAAAAGCTAAAAATAGATTTTGTTTTATATTTAACATCATGTCTTTGCTTAATTTTTTTGCTTTTATAATTCCTTTTAAATCACTCGACATTAATGTAATATCAGCACTTTCAATAGCAATATTACTTCCTGTTCCCATGGCAATCCCAACATCAGCTTGGGAAAGTGCAGGCGCATCATTAATGCCGTCTCCAACCATTGCAACTTTCTTTCCTTCATTTTGAAGTTGTGTAATAAAATCATACTTTTGTTTGGGAAGAACACCAGCTAGTACAGTTTTAATGCCAGCTTCTTTTGCGATCGCATGAGCCGTTATAGAATGATCCCCTGTAAGCATAATAACATCGAGCCCTTCATTCTCGAGTATTTTTATAATGGTTGATGTATGGTCTTTCATAACGTCAGCAACAGAGAGGAATCCAGCAAGTGTTTTTTCAATGGCTAAAAAGATAAGAGTATGGCCTTTTTTTTGTTCTTTTGTAATTCTATCTAGGAAATTGGATAAGTTAATCCCTAAATGTTGCATCATTTCACCATTTCCGAGAGAAACTTTTTTATTTTGAAGTGTCCCGGTTAGTCCCCTTCCTGGAATTAATTTAAAGTTTGTAAGAGGTAAAAGCGTTGCTTTTTCATGATTTGCTGCTTCTATAATTGTTTTAGCAAGAGGATGCTCGCTCTTTTTTTCAAGGCTTGCTGCATAAGAAAGGATCTCTAATTTACTCATTGAGGTTGAAGCAGGGACAACAGAAATTAATTGGGGCTTTCCTACTGTTAATGTTCCTGTTTTATCAAAAATCAAGGTATCTGTTTTATTGAAAGTTTCAAGGACTTCTGCATTTTTAATTAAAATGCCTTCAAGCGCGCCGCGTCCAATGCCCACCATAATAGACAAAGGTGTTGCAAGACCAAGTGCACAGGGACAAGCAATAATTAAAACAGAAAGAGCAGACAAAAGAGCATATCCTATTTTTGGTTCAGGGCCAAATATGCCCCACATAAAAGCAGAAAGAAAAGCCATAAAGATAACAAGAAAAATAAAATATTGTGAAATTGTATCTACAAGACGTTCAATAGGAACACGTGTTCTTTGAGCTTTTGAAACGAGCTGGATAATTTGTGCAAGAAGCGTGTTTTCCCCAACACGTTCCGTCCGCATCAAAAAACTTCCCAGTCCATTGAGGGTTCCACCGACAACATGCGCATTTACAGATTTAAAAAGCGGTAAAGATTCTCCTGTAATCATGGATTCGTCTATTGAGCTTTCTCCTTCAATAATAATGCCATCGGTGGGGATTTTATCACCTGGAAGAACTCTTAATATGTTACCAATTTCTATAGAGCTTAAGGGAACATCTTCTTCTGTTCCGTCGTTTTTAACGAGATGTGCGATGCTCGGAGATAATTGTAAAAGCTTTTGAATGGCTAAATTTGTTTTCGATCTTGCTTTGAGTTCAAAAATTTGTCCAAGAAGAACAAAAGTAATAATAAGCGCGGCTGTTTCAAAATAGACATTAAGCGTCGTTTTCAACCCAAAATTATGAAAAGATACTGAAAATAAGGTAATAAAAAGGCTATAAAGATATGCGGATCCAACTCCCATCCCAATAAGTGTAAACATGTTAAGCGAACGATTTTGGATCGATAGTATGGCGCGTTTAAAAAATGGCCAACCGCACCATAAAACAACGGGGGTTGAAAAGATTAATTCTATCCATGGCATAGAAAATGTTTGTGTCCATCGTATGGGAATGATGTGACTTCCCATTGTAAGAATTAAAAGAGGAAGAGAAAAAATACATGAAATCCAAAACCTTTGCATCATATCTTTAAGCTCTGAATTCTCGTCAAGTTGATTAACTAAGACATTTTCAGGTTCAAGAGCCATCCCACAAATAGGGCAAATTCCAGGTCCTTGTTGTTTGATGTTTACATGCATGGGGCAGGTATAAATATCTGAGGGAAACTTTTTAATCTTATGATAGAGAAGGTCTTTATTTTTTACATCATGCCAGCAAGAAGAAGCCGTTTTATTGGCTAGAGTTGTTTTATCCTCTTGCGGGGTAAGAAAATTTTTAAGATGGTCCATCTTTTTTTTCATCAGGTGCTTCCTTTTTTGTTTTTTATGAAAGATGATGAATATGGGAACTATTTAAATATTTTAATAATTTAAAGTTATAATAGTCAATAAATTTTTATTTTATATAAAATAACACATTGATTTTATTTTTTATTAAAAATGATTTTTAATTCAGTATACAATAAAAAAATATTAAATTATTTTTTTATTTTTATTGGTATTCTAAAATATATTGATTTAAATTTTTTTACTTATATTTTATAAAATAATTATAAGTTATTATTTTAGATGAATATAAAAAGATTTTTTAAATTAAGATTTAAGAGGAGTAATAAAATCAATATTAAAAAGGAAGGCAGGCCTCATTTTGGAAAGATTTTCAAAATTTTTGAAAATTGACTTCTAAAAATGTAAATCTTCAGGTAGGTTAAGGGTGGTTATGACTTTACTGATGCTTGAGAAACAATAGAGAAGATTGATGCGTTATATAAAAAGATTAATGCCCCTCATTATGATGAGTGCGGTTCCTTTTTTACCGGGATGTGCGCCGTTTTCGACAATTCATGGGAATTTACCAGATGTGGAAACGGTCTCAAAAATTAAAAAAGGAGAAACCACAAAGGCTCAAGTTCTTGAAATTCTTGGACCTCCAACAAGCATTGCCCCTTTTGATCCAAAAACATGGTATTATATAGGGGAGAGGGTTGAACGTGTTGCGTTTTTTGATCCTGATGTTAAAGAAAAAGAAGTCTTTGTTTTAGTGTTTAATGATGAAGATATCCTTGAAAGCTTTACACCGATTGATGCTCCTCATGATTTTGAGCTTCAGCCAAACACACGTAAAACAAAAACATTGGGCCAAGATCCAAGTCTTATGCAGCAAATGTTTGGAAATTTTGGAAAATTTAGTCGCCAAAAAGAAACTAAGAAATAAAAAAAGGAATAAACTATGTCAGATTTATCAATTCTTCTTGAAGTTTTATCCCATGGGCACGGGCTTCCTCTTCCTGAACATGCAACTGAAGAAAGTGCTGGGTTTGATTTGAGAGCCGCCATTGAAGGGACTGTTCTTTTAGAGCCTGGGGCTCGGTTTTTGGTTCCTTGTGGGTTTTCTATGAAAATACCCAAAGGATTTGAAGGACAAATTCGAAGCAGATCTGGATTATCTTTAAATCACGGAATTGTTGTTTTAAATGCACCTGGAACGATAGATTCAGATTACTATGGGGAAATAAAGGTTCTTCTTGCAAATCTGGGATCAATAGAATTTGAGCTTACGAGAGGATTGAGATGTGCACAAATGGTAATTGCGCCGATTCAAAAATGTCGCTTTACCGTAACAACAAGTCTTCAAGAAGAAGGAACTTCTTCTAAAAATGCCCGGGGTATAAGTGGATTTGGGTCAACAGGCGTTGATTAAGAAAATTTAAAGAGCGAGATGTTGGGGATTTTCATTTTGAGGAAGGAGAAGAATTCGATCTTCTGAATGATGAAGGTTAAGACGCCTTCCAGCTTGTTCTTCAAGTAAATCTGGATTAATAGGATTTTTCATTTGCTTTACCCAGGTCTCTAAAGCGTCTTCTTCCATTTTAAGGGTTTTGAGGGTTTTTTGATGTTCTTTTAACGCCGCATCTAAATGACGCCATGCAATGAGGCCGTGCTCTCCTCCAATCAAATGATATACAAAATAAACAAGAATAAATCCTGTAAATAAATAAGGCCAAGAATTTCCAAAAAAATCTTTAATCTCGCGCAACATGTTTAAAATCTTGTTTTAGTGAGAAGGTTTTAAGAAGCGTTGGAAGCATGCTTTTCCAGAAAATCGAGCTGTTTTTCCAAGTTTCTCTTCAATACGTATGAGTTGATTATATTTTGAAATCCGATCAGTTCTGGAAAGTGATCCCGTTTTAATTTGTCCACAAGAAAATCCAACAGATAGATCCGCGATAGTTGTATCTTCTGTTTCACCAGAACGATGAGAGAGAATGGCTGTGTAAGAATTACGTTTTGCTATATCAATTGCTTCCCAAGTCTCCGTTAATGTTCCAATCTGGTTGGGCTTAATAAGAATAGAGTTTGCTAAATGATGTTCAATGCCCTGTTTAAGTCGCGTAGGATTTGTTACAAAAATATCGTCACCGACGAGTTGGATTTTTTGGCCTAAAGTTTCAGTTAAAAGTCTCCATCCTTTCCAATCATCTTCTGCCATACCATCTTCAATTGAAATAATAGGGTATTGACGAATAAGGTTTTCATAGTAAGCAATGAGGTCTTCTGTATTAAAGACTTTTCCTTCTCCTTTAAATTGATAACGACCTTCTCGGTAAAGTTCTGTTGAAGCGACATCAAGTGCGAGTGCAATATCTTCTCCGGGTTTATAACCCGAGCGCTCAATTGCTTTTAAAATAAATCCGAGAGCTTCATCGGAGCTTTTCAAATAGGGAGCAAATCCTCCTTCATCTCCAACGTTTGTTCCGAGTCCGTTTTCAGAAAGAATTTCTTTTAAGTTATGAAAAACTTCAGAGCCCATGCGTAAGGCTTGGGAAAATGTTTTTGCTCCCCAGGGAACGATCATAAATTCTTGAATATCAATAGGATTATCTGCATGGACACCGCCATTAATAATATTCATTAAAGGGAGAGGAAGAAGATTTGCATAGACGCCTCCAACATATTGAAACAAAGGGATTCCAAAAGCCTGAGAAGCTGCATGTGCATAAGCAAGGCTAACACCTAGGATAGCATTTGCTCCAAGATGGGACTTATTAGGTGTTCCATCAAGGTCTATAAGTGTCTGATCTAAAATAAATTGATCGAGGCCAGGAACATTCAAAAGTGCTGGGCGGATAATACCTAAGATATTTTCAAGAGCACGTCTGACACCTTTTCCTTTAAATCTGTTTTTATCTCCATCCCTAAGTTCCAGCGCTTCATGCGTTCCTGTCGATGAGCCTGATGGTATTGAAGCCCTGCCGCAAGAGCCTGAATCCAGAAAGATTTCTACTTCAAGAGTTGGAAATCCCCGACTGTCTAAAATTTCCCGTGCCTTAATATCTGTAATTTTGGTCATTCTTAAATCCTTTTTTATAATTTAAAATAGATAAAATTTTTAACAAAGTTTAAGGTCTTGTTTAATCAAGTCATCAATTCTTTGAAGCGTTTCTAAGAGAGAAGCCATGTCTTTTAAGAAAACCATATTAGGCCCATCACTGGGTGCGTTATCAGGATCTTGATGTGTTTCTAAAAAAATTGTACTAATTCCAACGGCAACTGCAGCCCGTGAAAGAATTGGGACAAACTGACGTTCTCCTCCACTTTTTTCACCAAGCCCACCCGGTTGTTGGACAGAATGGGTTGCATCAAATACAACAGGACAGCCAGTGGTTTCCTTTAAAATTGGAAGAGAACGCATATCAGATACAAGTGTATTATATCCAAAACTCGTGCCACGTTCGCATACGAAAATACGATTATTTCCGGCATTTTTAACTTTTTGAACGATGTTTTTCATATCCCAAGGTGCTAAGAATTGCCCTTTTTTGATATTAAGAGCGCGATTTGTTTTTGCCGCTGCCACTAAAAGATCTGTTTGGCGACATAAAAAAGCTGGAATTTGAAGAATATCAACAACTTCGGCAACGATGTCACATTGCTCGACACTATGAACATCTGTCATAACAGGACATCCAATCGTCGAACGAATTTCTTCAAAAATAGCGAGAGACTGTTCTAGTCCAAGGCCCCTTGGTGTCGAGCCACTCGAACGATTGGCTTTGTCAAATGATGTTTTATAAACAAATCCCATTTTAAGCTTATCTGTGATTTCTTTAAGAGAATGAGCCATATGAAGAGCATGTTCTCTGCTTTCAAGGGCACAAGGTCCAGCAAAAACTGTTAAGGGGCTTTTATTAGAAAAAGTTATATTTCCAACAGTAAAAGTTTCTTGTATCACTTAAAATCTCCTGATTTATTTAATTTATGAGTGCGTGAGGCTTTTATAAAAGACTTAAAGAGAGGATGGGGATTAAAGGGTCTTGATTTTAGCTCAGGATGAAATTGAACAGCAATAAAGAAAGGATGGTTGGATCTTTCTATGATTTCAGGAAGTTTCCCATCAGGAGACTCTCCAGAAAATCGAATTCCAGCAGATTCAAGTTGAAGCTTATAATGAGAATTTACCTCCCATCGATGACGATGGCGTTCATTGATACATGTTGCATGACCATATATATCTGAAATTATAGACCCTTTTTGAAGAACACACGGATAACTTCCTAAACGCATCGTTCCTCCTAAATTATCTTGTCCTGTCCTTAATTCTTTTGCTCCATCTTTTTCCCATTCTGTAAGAAGTGCAACGACTGGATTTTTACAAGGTCCAAATTCTGTCGAATTTGCATCTTCAAGTTTTAAAAGATTTCGGGCAGCTTCAACAATGGCCATTTGAAGGCCGAAACAGATTCCCAAAAAAGGAATATTTTGGACACGTGCATATTCAATGGCTCTTATCTTTCCTTCTGCACCTCGTTCACCAAATCCTCCTGGGACAAGAATACCATCTGTCTCTTTAAACAGATCAGAAAGAGACAAAGCATCTCCTTCAAGATCTTCAGAATTGATCCATTTAATGGAAACTTTTGTTTCATTTGCAATGCCACCATGGACAAGAGCTTCTAAAAGAGATTTATAAGCATCTGGAAAGCCCGAATATTTTCCTACAATGGCAATTTTTACGGATGCTTTTGGATGGTGAATCCGTTGATCAATTTCTTGCCAACATTCAAGATTAAGGGGATGATCTTTAGGATTAATTTTGAAATATTTAAGAACTTCTTCATCAAATCCTTCTTTGTGATAATTAAGAGGAACTTGATAAATAGAATCAACGTCGCTTGCAGGAATGACACATTCTGCCTTAACATTACAAAAGAGAGCTAATTTTTTTCGAGCGTCTTGAGGAATGGGAAGATTAGATCGACATAGAAGAATATCTGGTTGAATTCCCATGCTCAAAAGTTCTTTGACAGAGTGTTGAGAGGGTTTTGTTTTAATTTCTCCGGCCGTTTGAATATAAGGAAGGAGTGTTAAATGAATAAAAAGCGTTTGAGATTTTCCAATCTCATTGCTAAATTGTCGAATGGCTTCAAGAAAAGGTAAGCTCTCAATATCTCCAACCGTGCCTCCAATTTCAATAATTAAAAAATCAGGGGGGTTATTTTGATCTAAATCAGCTTTTATGAAGTCTTTAATTTCATCTGTGATGTGAGGGATGACTTGTACGGTTGCTCCAAGGTATTCTCCACGGCGTTCTTTTGCAATAACAGAAGAATAAATACGTCCCGTTGTAATGTTATCGCTTTGGCGGCAGTCAACACCTGTAAATCGTTCATAATGTCCAAGATCAAGATCTGTTTCTGCGCCATCTTCAGTTACAAAAACCTCTCCATGTTGATAAGGGCTCATCGTGCCCGGATCGACATTTAAATAGGGATCAAATTTACGAAGCCTTACCGTAAATCCACGTGCTTGTAAAAGAGCAGAAAGAGCAGAAGCTGCAATTCCTTTTCCTAAGGAAGAAACAACGCCTCCAGTTATAAAAATAAAACGTGTCACAGAAAACTCCTTATTAAAAGTACTTCCTGTTATACGCCGATGACTCCTCTAAGATCAAGGGGTCTTTCTGAAAAATTAAGGCAGAAAATTATATGGAAAGAATTTTTTTTTTCACTTAAGGTAGAAATGAGCTTATAACTTTTGATGGAAATAAAAAATGTGCTGGTTTTTGAAATATACTTTGATTTTACTTGGAATCGGATTGACCAGACTAACATATGCAGAGGCTCCTATGATTTTAACAAGTCCCGCTTTTAAGAATGGTGAACATCTTCCACGCATGTATACTTGTGACGGCGAGAATATTTCTCCGCCTTTCTCTTTTGGAGAAATTCCGAAGAATACAAAATCTCTTGTTTTTATCCATGATGATCCTGAAGCGATTGCTGGAAACTGGACCCATTGGATACTTTTTAATCTTCCGCCTTCTTTAAATGGCCTTGAAGAGAATATAAAGAAATTGCCAAATGGCGTAAAAGTCGGAAAAAATAGTTGGGGAAAGTTAGAATATGGTGGTGCCTGTCCTCCGGATAAGGAGCATCGATATGAATTTAAGCTTTATGCTCTTGATTGTATTTTGTCCCTTGAAAATGGAGCTTCAAAAGAAGAAGTTGAGCAAGCAATGGTTGGGCATGTTCTTGAAGAAGTTCTTTTATCAAGCCCTTATAAACGTCCTTTTCATTGAATCTAAAAAAGTGTCTTTTTCTTTTTTTCTTCCAGAAAATGTTTCTAAAAAAGATATCTTAAGTCCTCATCATCTTCTTGTGGTGGATGATGATATGCGTTTGAGAGATCTTCTTTTTAAATATCTTCAAGAAAATGATTTTGTTGTGGCTCAAGCACAGAATGCTGAAGAAGCCTTAAATCTGCTAGACCAAATTAAATTTGATCTTATTGTTCTAGATATTATGATGCCTGGACAAACAGGACTTGAACTTTGTGACCATCTACGAGACCTTAACAACACAGTTCCTATTCTTTTTTTAAGTGCCCAGGGTGAAGTCAATCATCGATTAGAAGGATTTGAAAAAGGGGGGGATGATTTCTTACCGAAGCCTTTTGAGCCGAAAGAATTACTTTTGCGTATACATTCTATTTTACGCCGTGGACGCCCTCTGGTACAAAAGGAAATAAATATTTCTTCTCCAAAAAGGCTGATGTTTGGAGAGTTTTTATTCGATTTAGAAACCTTGCAGTTAACTGAAAATAAAAAGAGAATTCCCTTGACTGAGGTAGAGCGAAAAATTTTAAGATGTCTTATGGAAACGCCCAAAGAATGTCATACACGTGAAAGTATTGCACAAAAGGTTTCTTTAGGAGCGAGTGCGCGGTCTATTGATGTTCAGATTGTCAGGCTAAGACGTAAAATTGAGAAAGATCCAAAATTTCCAAGATATCTTCAAACAATACGCCACAAAGGATATGTTTTTATTCCATGAAATTTTCTCTTTTTTCTTATCCACGTAAAATTCTACCCAAATCTCTTTATGGGCGTGCTTTTCTTATTATTTTTGCGCCTCTTGTTTTCGTTCAAATTATCACAACATATGTTTTTTTAGATCGACACTTAACGTCTGTAACGCACCTTCTCGCGCAAGCTATTTCTTCAGAAATTTGTGTTGCGACAGAAATTTACCAAGAAGCTCTTTTAAAAGGTAAATCTTTAGAGTCTCATGATCTTTTAAATATATTTTCTAGATCAGAGCGTAAAATTTTATCAACTTTAAATTTGAAAGTCCAATATGTTCCTGAAAAACAACTCTTAAAAAACTCTAAAAAAATGTTGTATCGGTATCCTTGGGCAGATGAAATTTTACTTAAAAATTTAAGTGAAAAATTATTTTTTCCTTTTGTTTTGCTCTCAGACTCTGAAAACATTTTTGTCAATATTGAGCTTTCAAAAGGATTTTTAGAAATTTCTTTACCTTATAAAAGACTTATGAGTAAAACAACGACTCTTGTTCTTCTCGGCACCTTTGGAGCTTCTGCACTTTTTTTAACAATTGCTCTGCTCTTTATGAGGAATCAAGTAAGGCCAATTCAAAAATTAGCTGAAGCAGCTGAACAATTGGGAAAAGGTCAAAACGTATCAGGATTCCGTCCGCAAGGAGCGCTTGAAGTTAGAAAAGCTGGGCATTCATTTCTTTTGATGAAGGAACGTATTCAACGACAAATTACGCAGCGAACTGAGATGTTGGCAGGAATTTCCCATGATCTTAAAACGCCTCTTACGCGTATGAAGCTACAATTAGCACTTTTGCCGGAATCTCAGGATACGCATTATTTGCATGAAGACATCCAAGAAATGGAATTTATGATTAAAGAATATCTTGACTTTGTAAAAGGTGAGGGAGAGGAAAAACCCATCTTAACGGATGTTATTCTTCTTGTAGAAAATGTTATTGGAGATATCTATCGAACATCAAAAAAAGTTGATATTAAGCTTGATTCTTCCATAAAGTTTCCTCTTTTTCTTGAGGTGAGGCCGCATGCTCTGCGCAGATGTTTTGCAAACCTTCTCGAAAACGCGCAACGGTACGCTAAGCATGTATGGGTTTCTATGGAGATTAAACAAGGCTTTTTATTAACTCATATTGAAGATGATGGCCCCGGTATACCAGAAAGTGATTATGAAAATGTATTTAGGCCTTTTATGAGATTAGAGGGATCTCGTAATTTAAGTACGGGCGGTGTTGGCTTAGGACTTACAATTACGCGTGATATTGCAAGAGCTCATGGGGGAGAAGTTATTCTTTCAAAAAGCAGTTATGGTGGATTAAAAGCAACATTAAAACTTCCCATGTAAGAATTATTAAAAATTACATAAAATTTCTTTCCTTTAAGCGAAAGTTAAATTTAAAATAAATAAAAAATCATAGGGAGGAAGGGAGAAAGAAAATGATATTAAAGTTTATAAAAATAACATCCTTGAAAATTTTAAGGATAGGAACATGTCTTTCATTTTTCTTAGCATTTAATCTTGAGGCAAATACATGCAAAGATAAAGAAAACTGTCAGGTAGAAGCGTCACCTGAGATAAACACAGCAATTGCAATGCTTGTTAAAATGGCAAGAGATAATGAAAAGTTTATCAATATGAATGATGCAAATCATTTTAATGCATTTATTGATCAGCAAAATCCCCGTGCAACCGTTGTAATGTGTGTAGATTCACGTGCTCATGTTCATGCCTTCGATGAAGCGCCTGATAATAATGTTTTTAAAATTGCTAATTTATCAGGTCAATATGACTCAAGTAGTGGGAGTATTAAATATGGAATTCTATATACTAAAACACCTCTTCTTATGGTTATAGGACATGATGATTGCGGCGCTGTGAAAGCACGAACCAACTTAAAACAAACTGTTTTTGATGAAGATATTAAAGAAGCTCTGAAAGGTGTTGAAGTTTTGGATCAAACATCTATGTCAGAAAAGGATTTTCAAGATAAGAAGAAAAAGAAAGCCTTTAAAGAAATGGTTCATAGAAATACACTCTATAATATTCACCGCCAAGTTGATAAATGTTTAGGAGCAACCGGAGGAAAGGAAGAAGGAAATGTATCTTTTCGTAAGCTTGTTGAAAACGGTAAATTAATTATTGTTGGAGCAATTTATGATATTGAAGATAGAGGAAAGCAAGGTCACGGGAAATTGCGCCTTATTAATGTTTGGGATGCGGAGCGCGCGAGACTTTCTAAAGGCTCAAGTTTTATTGAGGGGCAGGCTCCGACTGATCGAAAAGTTCGAAAATTACGTGAGGAAACAAAAGAAAATCCTTCTCTTTATTTGGAGGAGGGGGTTATTGAAGACGCCGTTTCTCGTTTGAAGAAAAAAATTAATGAAGCAAGAACGTTATAGGTATTCATAAAGAATGACAGTTTAGAAAAGTTTTTCTTATTTTTTTGATATCAACTATGGTGTCATGATGTTATAGAAAAAGAAACAACTTTAGAGCGTATAAATGATAAGTTTTTTTCAAAAAATGAATATTGTCTTTCTTGTTATGGGAATCTTATTTTTTGGCAGAACCTATGCAGATCAATCTGGGCAAAAAAATTCAACAAAAAAGGAACTATTATCCTTTACGCTGCCTTTTTCATCTGGAGGACAAGGAGATAAATGTTCCTCTCAAAGGGGAAAATTTTGTGAAGAAGAATCTGATCAGTCTTCTAAAAGAAGGCTCAATTCATTCCTAAGAAGCGATTGGGATAATAATGTCATAATGACACGTTATCAAGTTGAATTTCCTTCTCATCAACCCAATCAGATTGCACTTTCAGAGTATGAAAAATCTAAATATAGCCCTCTTTCAATGGCAAAAAAATCAATGTAAGTTTATTTGATTTTTATCGTTCAAAACTTGCTCAAAACATAATATTGAAGAGAAGCGTTGTGCGTAAAAAAAGAAGATTCAATAAAGGGCTGGTGTGTGGTAAAGACGTATACCATATTTATCGAAAAAAAAGAGAAAAAAGATGATCAGTTTAACCTTTGAAGAAGTCAGATCTAATCTTCATAGATTAATTGATAAAGTTGTAGAAAGTCACCTTCCACTTCTTATAAAAGGAAAAAAGCATAATGCTGTTCTTATCTCTTAGGAAGATTGGAGCTCTATTCAAGAAACTTTGTATTTGACATCTATACCAGGAATGTCGGAATCCATCATTGCAGGTGGAAAAGAACTTCTTTCAGGGTGCTTTCAGAAGATTTCATTTTGGCCCAGGAAATAATTTTAGCTCTGTAATTGTGCATGGTTGATCTCCACGTAATTCCAGCGAAAATCAAAGATAATTACTATTAATATCAAAAAGTAAGGATTTTCCTAATTTCCGAAAGCTCCGCGCTTTCTTCTATTAAGTTAAGAACGTAGCCGTCTCCCGTAAGTAATTTTTGAAGTTAGAAATAAATAAAAAACAGATTAAAAAGCAGTTATAACTCTAAATATTCACCTAAAATGATCTTGACAGTTGGTATAAATATATTCCATAAATAAGTATATATAAGGAGGTTTTGAAATGATTGGAGCAGCAGAAATAGCAGGAGTGATGGGCGGAAAAGAAATTCTTGGACGAGAAATTAGGGCTAATTATGATTTAATGGCCTTAATCGAAGAGGGCATTCCTAAAAAATCACTTAGAACAATTTTAGAAGATTTGGGTCAAGAAAAAAAAATTTATGAAATTATTCCTGAGGGAACATACAAAAAGAGAAAAAACATATTTAAACTGGCCGAAAGTGAGCGAGTAGAACGGTTGGCGCGTGTGTATGCTACAGCGATACATGTTTTTAATGAGAAAGAAGCGGCAGTTGCATTTATGGTGTCTCCTCACCAATTGTTTGGAGGAAGATCTCCTTTAAGTATATCAAGAACAGAACGTGGGGCACGAGAGCTTGAGGAGATGCTCTGGCAAGTATATTTTGGGCTTCCAGTTTAAATGACGACTTTAATTGTCTATAGAATTTCAGATAGCCGATATCCTATCTTTGATGGAACAGGAGCAATGATTAACGGCGGCAGGTGGAATTCTCCAGGAAATGCCGTAATATATGCTTCATTATCTTTTTCTTGTGCATTGTTGGAGATTCTTGTGAGGGTTGGCCGTGGTGGTATTCCAAAGAATCAAAAATATGTAAAAATAGAGATTCCGAATACTATTAAAGGGGAAAAGATTGATTCTTATAAATCTGGTATAGAAGTACGAAAAATGGACATACTGGATTGTCGAACTCTTGGAGATATTTGGTATTCAAAAAGAAAAAGTGCTTATCTTATTGTTCCGTCAGTGGTTGCCCCAGAAGATTCCAACATTATTATAAATACACAACATCCAGATTTTCATAAAATAAAAGTCTCGACTCCTTTAATGATAGAATGGGACGAGCGATTGTTTAGATAATGTCAGAAAAAAACTTTGAAGTGATTCTACTTTAAGATATTACACACATTATGCTGATTTGGAAATAAAACAAATATCCAAAATGCAATAAAAGGGCTCTGTCATAAGAGGTAAGAGCATTTTTTCTTTCCTAAAGATCACTAGGTTGTGTGGACAAAAATTTTTAAGCTATTGAAATAAAATGGAAAGTGGTAGT
>JAFEBT010000020.1 GCA_018242545.1 Pseudomonadota bacterium | reverse complement strand
AGGCGCTATTTATATGATTGCTTCTATCGTTTGGCTCAATTGATGACACGCCCTACTAAAGTAAAATAAATTTCATGTCCAAGCACAACTCCATATGCTGACTGCAAGGGCCTTAAAAGCATGTTAAATAAAGAACCGGTTTCCTTTGCTCCTCGTGATCCAAAGGATTCAATCCACGCCTGCGCTTGAAAACGGGTATGCTTGGTGATTGGAATATAAAGCTGTTTTAATGTTGGTCCATTTAAAGCATAATTTATTCCTCTTAATCCAACGACACATGCAAATAAAACGTGCAAAGATTCAAAGGTTAGAAAACCAAATAAAATAGCTCCTACAATACAAGGAATAAAAATAAGAACAGAGCGTATCCCGAAAAAATGGGCCACATTCGTTATTCCTAAGATGAGGCAAAAAAAGGTTACTATATTGATGCTTGACCCATAAAGACTTAGGTAATGACTTAACGCGACGCCTTCATAAATGCTTCCTGCTCTAAATTTAAAATTAAAATCCATGATTGTTAGAATCGTGCCATATATCAGGTTTATACTTAAAATATTCTAAAAAGATATTTATGCTTTTTTATTAAATGGAAACCTTCTAAAAAACCAGAATTTACCGTTCTTTCAGGATTTTCTTTTTTCTCTTCAAAAGAAGCAAGTAAGTGTTTGGGAATCGTTCTTAAGAAATGCCGAATTAAAGGAATAATTGTAAAAGTTAAGAGACCAAGAATTAGGATCGAAAGACTATCAGTTGTTAAAGAAAAACGATGGGGAAGGCCCCCAATGCTATAAGGTAAAATAATTCCTCCAATCTGCCCAAAAGCCACAATAAAAGGAAATCCTTTCTTTGCGGAAAGAGTTTTTGTTGTATCTGCTGCAAAAATCCAAAAAAGAGGAATTAGCAAAGATCCAAAACTTTCAACATAAACATACCACATGTATCCTAGAATTTTCGTTGCGATCCATAATGCAAAAGGAAGCGCTGCTATTTCTTCTGGAGGCGCTTGGGCAATTAACATTGCGAGACTAAAACACAATGTCAAACACCCATAATAAATAGGAAGGAGGATGAGCATTTTTTCGCGTGAAATATGCCCGAGGAATTTTGTATAAAAACTAACAAGCGGAATTAAAATGAGAATCGAAATCGTTTTTGCATAAGGAAGGTCAACTTTATCAACAAGCTCCATAAAAAGAGAATCTTTTAAGGGCCTTAATGTCCAATAAATTCCTATAATAATTGTAAAAATAAATCCCATCTTTAAAAACTTACGGAATTCATCGATTTCAAATTCTCCAAAACTGAAACGAACAAGTTTGATTAAAAGATGCAAGGCTTTTTCTTGAAGTTTCATGGATTTCTCAAAGCGGCAAAATGGTTTTTTAATTTTGTTTGTTGGTAAACTGATTTATTTACTTCTTTAAAAAAGTTTATCATGCTTAAAAGGGATGTCAATGTATACATGCCTCCTACAACAAGTTTGTAAAAATTATCTTGAAGAAGAGCCTCTTCTTATGTTAAGTAAGGAGCTCTGTCTCCTTCGTCTAGGGGCCTAGGACACTGCCCTCTCACGGCAGCAACACGGGTTCAAATCCCGTAGGAGACGCCAATTTCTTTTTTTAAATTTCCTTCTTTGCATAAGACTTCTTTTTTCAGTAAAAAGAATAAGACAACTTTTATTTACATTTGTTGCGACTCTTTCTTGTAATATATCGCAACAAACTTTGATTTTTCTTTCCTTTAATAGAAATGTAGTTATATAAAGGACAGATCAATTTCAAAGATTTTAGTCTCTTCTTAAGCATAAGGATTTTTCTATGTCGTTACGTTCCAACCCTTTTTTTGAGCAATTAAATCAGAAATTTCTTTCTCATCAAGCTAAAATTGCTGTCATTGGTCTTGGATATGTGGGTCTACCACTTGCTCTGACTTTCCACAAACAAGGCTTTCCTATTCTCGCTTTTGATCTTGATATATCAAAGATTACAGCCTTAAAAAAAGGACACTCTTATATAAAAAATATTTCCGAAACTTCAGTTCAAAGTCTTTCGAAAAGTCCGGATTTCGAAGCAAGCTCTGATCCAGAAATTCTTAAAAAAGCAGATGCTATTTTAATTTGCGTTCCAACACCTCTCACTAAAAATCGTGAACCAGATATGACGTATGTAGTCTCAACAACTGAAACAATTGCAAAGTATCTTCAAAAAGGTCAATTAATTGTTTTGGAGTCTACAACATATCCTGGAACGACCGATGAACTTATGTGTCCTCTTCTTGAAAAAACCGGCCTCGTGGTTGGAGAAAACTTCTTCCTAAGTTATTCACCAGAAAGGGAAGATCCTGGGAACCCCAATTTTGAAACAGCGAGTATTCCTAAAGTTGTCGGAGCAGACGACCCTCTCTCGCGCGATTTGAGCGTTACGCTTTATGAACAAATTGTTCCAAAAGTTATTCCTGTAAGTTCTACACGAACAGCTGAAGCTGTTAAACTTACAGAAAATATATTCAGATCTGCGAATATTGCCCTCGTCAATGAACTCAAGCTTATTTATGAAAAAATGGGCATTAATATTTGGGAAGTTATCGATGCAGCAAAAACAAAACCCTTTGGGTTCATGCCCTTTTACCCGGGTCCTGGACTTGGAGGCCATTGCATTCCCATTGATCCTTTTTATTTAACTTGGAAAGCACGGGAATATGGCGTTCCCACACGTTTTGTTGAACTTTCGGGAGAAATTAATACCTCAATGCCCTTTTATGTCGTCGAGCGGCTTCGAGATGAGCTCGATAGGAGATTTTCAAAAAGCCTAAATGGTTCACGCCTTCTCATTATGGGCATGGCTTATAAAAAAAATGTCGATGATATTCGAGAGAGTCCTTCTCTTGTCATCTATGATCTTTTAAAAAATAAAGGGGCTAATGTAGATTACCATGACCCCTATATTCCTATTGTCCCAACGACGCGAGAACATCCTTCTCTTTCAGGACTTAAGTCAACTCCTTTAACAAAAGAGACTCTTTCCACTTATGATGCCGTACTTATCTTAACAGATCATGAAAATGTAAATTATGAATTTTTAGCTGAACATTCAAAACTTCTTATTGATACCAGAAATGTATTCCATTTTTTGAAAGAATCCTCCCATGTCACAAAAGCTTAATTTTTCTCTTCCTCTTCCTTTTATTGACCTTGCATCTCAACAAAAACGTATTCGTCCTCAAGTTAGTGAGGCTTTTCAACGTATATTAGATCACGGCTCTTACATTATGGGTCCAGAAGTTTTTGAGCTTGAAAAAAAACTCTCGCAATTTTGCGATGCAAAACACACAATTTCTTGTGCCAATGGAACCGACGCTTTAGCTCTCGTACTCATGGCAAAAGACGTAAAGCCTGGAGATGCTATTTTTGTTCCTTCTTTTACCTTTGCTGCCACGACAGAAGTTGTTGCATGGATGGGTGCAACACCCGTCTTTATTGACGTTCTAAAAGAAACATTTAATATGGATCCCTCAAGTTTAAAGCAAGGAATTCTTAAAGCTAAAGAACTTGGACTGAAGCCAACTGCCATTATTCCTGTTGACTTATTTGGGGCTCCTGCAGATTATGATGCTCTTGAGTCAATCGCCGCTGAAAACAATCTTTGGATTCTTGCGGATGCGGCTCAAAGTTTTGGAGCGACTTATAAAAAACGTCCCGTAGGAACATTTGGAATTGCAACTTCAACAAGTTTCTTTCCTGCAAAGCCTTTGGGGTGTTATGGGGATGGAGGCGCTATTTTTACAGATAATGATGAACTTGCAGAAAAACTCATTTCTTTACGTATTCATGGTCAAGGTAAAGATAAATATGATAATATTTATATTGGAATGAATGGCCGACTTGATACACTTCAAGCCGCTGTACTTCTTGAAAAACTTAAGATTTTTCCAGAGGAGCTTCTTTCACGTCAAAACGCTGCTGTTTTTTATCATAAAGCCCTTTCTTCTTTAGTCACAACACCTTTTCTTCTTCCCGATACGACCTCTTCTTGGGCTCAGTATACACTTCGTTTAAATTCAACGATATCCCGCGACAAAGTTGTTCATGAACTTCAAAACCAAGGCATCCCAACAGCGATCTATTATGTAAAACCGCTTCATCAACAAAAAGCCTATCAGCATTATCCGACTGCTCTTGGTCATCACCTCCCAAATTCTGAATCTCTTTCTAAGGAAGTTTTAAGCCTACCAATGCATGGATATCTAACAGAAGACGTTCTTCACTTTATCACAAAAAACCTTATTCACCTTTTATCTTCTCCTTCAAAATGAACACTTCCTCTGCCACTCATTCAACATCAAAGCCCTCTCTTCTCTTGCTTATTTTAATGGCAGGGCTTCCTCAAATTGGAGAAACTATTTACTCGCCCGCACTCCCAAGTATCTCACAAACTCTTTTCGTAAGTCATGGGCTTGTGGAAACAACACTTACGATTTATCTCATTGGATTTGCTTTTGGAATTCTGTTTTGGGGACCTCTTTCTGATAAATGGGGACGTAAACCTATTATGATGTTGGGTTTCCTTTTTTATTGTTTAGGAAGCCTTGGATGTGCTTTTTCATCTTCGTTCTGGATGCTTTTTATTTTCCGGTTTATCCAGGCCTTTGGAGGAGCTGTAGGATCTGTTCTATCCCAAACAATTGCCCGCGATGCTTTTGATGGCAGAGCTCGTTCCCACGTTTTTGCAACAGTCGCTATTGCTCTTTCTTTTTCGCCCGTCCTTGGACCTATTCTTGGAGGTATTTTAACAGACTTTATAAACTGGCGCATGATTTTTCTAGGACTTTTCCTTACAGGTTTTATGCTTGAATTCTATATTTTTCAATCTTTGAAAGAAACAAAACCTCAAGAAACAAATCGTGCTTCACTTTTAAAGATAATTCCCAAAATGATAAAAGATCGATTGCTGATTTCATTTGGATTCATGGTGGGGGGTCTTCATGGCATTATCTTTATCTTCATTGCTGAAGGCCCCTTTTATCTTATTGATTTTTTGCACATTAGGCCCAGTCTTTATGGTATTCTCCTTTTTATTCCTGCTCTTTCTCTTGTTGGTGGATCTTATCTAACACGAAAACTTATTCCTATTTTTCCTGAAAAAAAGATTTTGTTGAGTGGTATTTTTATTTGTTTTTTATCGAGTGTTTTTCTTTTGAGTTTTTCTTTTTGTGGCTTTATTACCGAGGAAAATAAGATCGGAGCAATTATGTGCATCCTTGTTCCTTTAAGCGGCATTCTTTTAGGCAATGGTCTTTCTGTGCCAATCTGCCTAAGCCACGCCTTAAAACATTACTCTTATGCAGCTGGAACTGCTGGAGCCTTGTATGGGTGTTTTTATTATAGTATCATTGCAGGACTTACCTACATAATGTCGGTTACACATAATGACACAATATATCCAATGCCCTGTTTATTTATGGCCATTTTTATCGTTCTTCTTATCCTTATGAGAACCGTTATTTACCCTGTCTTTACGCAAGAAGGCACTGTCAAATAGGATTCCTTTCATGCCCTTTGAAACCTCTTTCAAAAAACCAGCTTTTATTGTGGATGAGAAGCCGTTAGCACAAGAATATTATACTTATTTTTTAAAAAATTATATCCCCTCTCCCCTTGAAAACGCTGATGTTCTTATTGTTTTAGGAGGAGATGGCTTTATGCTTCATACTCTTCATACCCTTCTTGCACAACAACGTGATCTTCCTGTCTATGGCATTAATTGTGGCACTGTTGGTTTTTTAATGAACACATTTCAGCTGAAGCAACCTCAAGATCTCCTAAACAAACTTCGGCTCTCTCAACCTATTTGTTTGCATCCTCTTATCATGTCTGCCCATACTGAAAAGGGAACAATTGACGTTGCATATGCAATTAATGAAGTCTCTCTTTTAAGACAAACTTCTCAAAGTGCCAAAATTCGTCTTTTTGTTGATGATATTCTGCGGCTAGATACACTTATTGGAGATGGTGTTCTCTTATCTACACCTGCAGGAAGTACGGCTTATAACTTCTCAGCAGGAGGACCTATTCTTCCTCTTGAAGCTAATCTATTAGCTTTAACTCCAATTAATATTTTTAGGCCACGTCGATGGCATGGTGCCCTTCTTCCTAAAAGCGCGCGTGTTCGGTTCGATGTCATCGATCCTCTCAAGAGACCTGTCAAATGTACTGCAGATTTCCATGAAATTGAATCTCTTCATTCCGTTTCCATCGAAGAAGAAACTTCTAAAACACTCACTCTCCTCTTTGATCCCGATCATACCCTTGAGAGACGGATTATTGAAGAACAATTTATGGCCTAAATAACCATCCATGACCCTTCCTGTTCTCACAATTCATAATGGATGCCTTGCTTATGGCTTAGCTCCCCTCTTTCAAGATCTTGATATCAATATCCTCGAAAATGATCATATTTGTCTTATTGGAAGCAATGGTACTGGCAAATCAACTCTTCTAAAAGTTTTGGCTGGACAGGTTGAATTAGATCAAGGAACTTTTTATAAAAAACCCCACCTAAAAATTCATTATTTGCCCCAAGATTTAGATCTTCCTTTTCAAAAAACTGCTCTTGAGGCTGTTATGGAGGGAAAATGTCCCGCTCATGAGGCTGAAATACTCCTTGACGCCCTTGAAATGAAAACAACGACGACACTCGAAAATCTTTCGGGCGGAGAAAAACGTCGTATTTTACTCGCACGTACCCTCGTAGGCGACCCCGATGTTCTTCTTTTAGATGAGCCAACAAACCATCTTGATATTAAAGCCATCCAATGGCTTGAAACATACCTTAACCATTTTAAAAAAGCCGTCGTTATCATTAGCCATGATCGACGGTTTCTCGAGGAAACATCCCGCTCTATTGTTTGGCTCGATCGAGGGCAAACGAGACGCACGCATAAAGGATATGCTTATTTTGATCAATGGATGGAAGAGATAGAACAAGCAGATGCGAGAGCCCTTGAAAAAATCCAATCTAAGCTCCGGCTTGAAGAACACTGGAAACAACGTGGCGTCACGGCACGCCGAAAACGTAACCAAGGACGCTTAGAAAAGCTTACTCAGATGCGTGCTCAACGAAAACTCTTAATTTCAAACCAACCCAAATCAATCGAGATAATAGGAAGCACCGCAACTTTTGGGAATCAACTTGTTTCAGAATTAACAGAAGTTACAAAAAACTATGAAGGACGTTTGACTTTAGGACCTCTTTCGACACGCATTTTCAAGGGAGATCGCATAGGTATCATCGGTCCCAATGGATGTGGTAAAACAACCCTTCTTAATCTTATCCTTGGACGCTTAAAACCAGATATGGGAAAAGCACGCATCGGGAAATCAATTATCCCGGCTTTCTTTGAACAAGAGAGAAACTCCATGGATCCCCAAGAAACACCTTGGCAATATCTCTGTCCTCAAGGAGGAGATACCATAAATGTTCAAGGCACAGATATGCATGTAATGGGATATTTAAAAAAATTTCTCTTTGATGACAAACAAGCCCGGGGACGCATTGGTATTTTATCTGGGGGAGAAAAAAATCGCTTACAACTGGCCAAAGTTCTTGCTCAGCCTTCAAATGTCCTCGTTCTTGACGAGCCTACAAATGATCTTGATATGGACACCTTAGATCTTCTCATCGATATGCTCACTTCTTATAAAGGAACGCTTATTTTAATCAGCCATGACCGAGATTTTATTGATCAGTTGGTAACTGTGGTTTTTGCAATTCAACCCAATGGAACAATTATTGAAAATATTGGAGGATATACAGATTATGAGAATATCTCTCTAAATCCTCAAGAAAAACGCATTGAAAAGAAAGAAAAAAAAGAAGAACGGCGAGAGGTATCTAAACCAAAAAATCCCGCTCTTAAAAAGCTCAGCTATTCTGCTCAACGGGATTTAGAAATCATTCCCAAACAACTCGAGGACGTTGAACGTCGTATTAAAGAAATTGAAAATGCTCTTCTTGATCCAGATTTATATACGAAGAATCCTATAGGTTTTGATACACTTATTAAAGAACTTCAAGACTTAAAAGAAAAGAAAGACTCTTTAGAAAATATATGGCTCACGTTGTCTTTAGATTAAAAAAGCTATTCGGGAGTACCTTGAAAAAAAGACGTAAGTTTGAGACTCCAGGATTTAACGTTCTCATTAAACCAAGAAGTATGGAGAAAATAACTGAAAAGCTTAATGAGTTATGGAAAACATAAAAAAGTAAAAATATTTTTCTAAAACCTTAAACCTTTTTTTTATCATTATGTCATACCGTTTTTCAAAGAGACTTATTATTTTTTGCATATACCAATTTAAAAACATTCTAAGACGAGAAAAATTTTAAAAATATTAGAGACCTATTATATCTCGCAGGAAGGCGCCTGGCGAATAAACCTGTGTACACCCATAAACTTCTTTCGGAAAATGCTTTAAATTTCCAGTTATAAAAAAATCGGCGTGAGCTGATTCTGCTAAAGCAAGATACTTTTCATCAGACTTATCTTTTAAATTAAAAGATGAATTTCCTTGGGTAAAAAATTTTCCAGCTATACATATATCCATAATTATTTGTTCAAGATCCTTCCAACATACTTTAAATTTTTTACGTTGTGCCACCTCAATATATTCAAAACAATATCCTCACTTAAAGCCCAGATAGAACGGATCGACAAGATCCTTTTGTTAAACCAGCAGAAATAAGAACATTACAGTCCAAAATTGTTTTTTTCATGAATGGCGTTGTATCTCAATTTCTTGAATAACACTTTCCATAATAGCTTCCTCTGAGAGATTCGAAAACTCATCAGATTCAGGAGTACGATCAATCCTTTGAAAAAGTGTCTTCAAATTTTCTATCACCTTTTTCTTCTCAAGATCCTTCAAAAATACAGTTGCTTTCAAAATCAAGTGATCTCCCTCTTCTGCTATCTCAATAGGATCCCCTGCATCTAAATGATGAGAAGAGATGAATTTAGGAAGTAAAGCTACTTAATTCCCACGGCTAATTTTTCGTATGACCAGCTTCATTTGCATTTAATGTTTCATTGCTCTCGATAATTGATCGTACTCAATTTGTAAAAAAAATAAACCGATTTTTCAATTTTCCTATTTTACTTATTTTTCACGCTAGAGTGCATCCGTCTCTTTTCAGCTCTCTTTATTCAGACATCAAGAAAGATCAGCCTTGATGAGGCCTAAAATATGCGATCTTTTCATGAGAATCTTTCTATAAAGTTCTTTTTGAGAAGGACTTAAAAAACTTATTTGAATCCAATCTTTCCAGGTTTCTAGAACATCTTTAAATTTTTTCTCAGTTATTTCCAATATTTTTTCAGAAAAAAAAAATCTCTCAGTTCCTAAATATCCCCAAAAATCTCTCCCTTCCAACTTATTTTTTTTACTTCTTATGGGAAGCGCTATTTCTTCCTTAATCTCTTTAAAAATAAGTGTGGTATTAAGAAGATCATAGGCTGGAGAAAGCTCCACAATCCCTTTTCTTCGAATAAGAGAGAAATTTTTAAGATGCATGTCTTCATTTCCAACAAGGTAAGAAAACAAAAGTCTTTCAAAGAGTTTAAGATTTTCAATTTGAGGAAATGTGCAATATTTCTCAACAATCTTTATAAGTTCTTCACAACTGCTTTTATACTTTGAACTTCTCTCATTTCCGGATAATTGAGAAAAGTCTTCTACCGCAACTTTTTTGTTTTTTGCCATTCGGTCAAAACGTTTAATGAAGTAGGTAAGATGCCCATCTCGATTATAAATCATTCCATGAAGTGGGACCTCAATGCCCACAAGTTTAGCCAAACGCATTGTCAAATCTTCGTTTTCAGGAACTTCTTCCCATAAATCATGAGGAGGTTTAAGAATATAAGTTCCTCCTTTTTCAACAAACTCAAAAACTTCTTTTTTTACATTCAAGGCAGCACTCAATTTGAGCTGAACACCCTGAATCGATATTTTTGAAGCACGAGCAATCGCTTCATGTCTTTGCTCGATAACGGAATAAGGTAAAGGCAAAAGTTTTTTAAGCTGAGGAGAAAGAAGTCTTAATCCCCTTAAAGAATATGGTTTTGGGTCATTGTCAGTTAAAACCGCATAGGTAATAGGACATCTTTTCATCGGTCTTTCTCTATTGTTACAGAGCCCACGAGATCCTGACCGACAGCCAGTATCTGACCAAAATAATCTTTTTCATCCAGCTTACAATTTCTCAATAATCCTTCTAAAAGCAACCCCTCTGGCAAAAGACCTTCAAAAAAAGAAGGAAAATGATCAAAAACATAAGGCTCTTCTCGAATAGGAAGCGTTAATGAAATTGGCTCTCCTCTATAAGAGGAAAGGTATTCAATTCGATAGGCATTCCTCTCCTTTTCTAAAAAGGCAGCTAAAATTCCATGCACATAAATTCGCGCGCTATTCATCTTTGAATTCCTCTAGAAGAGGGCTTGAAAGTTCAAGTGTTATGTTCAAAATATTCATGACTTTCAAAAGTGTATCCAACTGTACTTTTAGAACACTTTCTTCTAGCCGTTGAATGGCTGTTCGACTCACCCCAGCCATGTCTGCAAGCATCTGCTGGCTAATGTGCGCTTTCTTTCGGTGTCCTTTAAGGATCTGCGCTAGATTTTTTTGATTTAGATTCAAGAATGCCTCATATATAAATCAATTTTACTGTTTTTTGTAAGTTTATATGAAATTTTAAGAGAAAACAAGAAAAATTGATTGATATATAAATCAATTCAGCATAAGCAGTTATCGTTTTAACGCATAAAATATCCAAAATTTCCATAAATTTTTATTATAATAAACTTGACAATAATAGATGGAGTATATTGAATGTTCTTCGGTCTTTAATTCAAGGTACCACTTTGCATAAAGAGATAAAAAGAATGACGAAAATTGTATTTATCCCCGGAAATGGCGGCTCTGACACTCAAAATAAAACTCAAGACAATTGGTTTCCAAGCCTCAAATCAAAGCTTGAAGCTCATGGGCTTGAAGTTATCTCTGCAAAATTTCCTGATCCAGATCTTGCTCGGGAGACGTTTTGGATTCCCTTTTTAAGTGATGATTTAAAAGTTGATAAAAATACGATTCTTGTTGGACACTCATCAGGAGCGGTTGCAGCCATGAGATTCGCTGAAAAACATGAAATTATGGGATCTGTGCTCGTGGGAGCATGTTATACAGACCTCGGAGATGAAAAGGAAAAATTATCCGGTTACTTTGATAGGCCTTGGAATTGGGATGCCATTAAGAAAAATCAACAATGGACAATTTTATTTGCCTCCCAAGACGATCCTTGGATTCCCATAAAAGAAGCACGTTATATTCATGATAAACTCAATTGCGAGTATCACGAATATAAGGATCAAGGCCACTTTGGAGGAAATTACGATAAAAAATCCTTTCCTGAACTTTCACAAGCTATTCTCAGGAATCTTGAAATGGATGAGAAATAACCTTGCTCTTTGACCTATAAAAACCTTCTAAACATATTATGATAAAATTCTTGCTCATTTCTCTTTTTCCTAAAAGCCCTGTTTTTCTTTTACAAAAAACGATCATCTTAATAATTGTGTTTTCAATGACGAAAGCTTAATTTTAAAAGTACTATTTTAATAAAAAATGGGTCGTTCCTCTATGAATCTTTAGGATATATGTTATATTTTAAAAATAATTTATGATTCTTTTAAAGAGGCTTCTTTATGCGCATTCTAGGGCTTGACCCCGGCCTCCATCGAACAGGATGGGGCATTCTCGATGAAAAACACGGACATCTTTCTCATATTGCTCATGGGACCCTTACAACATCTCCTCAAGACCCCCTTCCGACAAGACTTCTCAACATTTTTGAAGGGCTTAAAGAAATTCTTAAAACGTTTTCTCCAGATGAAGCCTCGGTTGAAGAAATATTTGTCAATAAAAACCCCCTTTCCAGCCTTAAGTTAGGTCTTGCGCGTGGAATTGTCCTTATGACTCCCGCTCATGCAGGTATTCCTGTTCAAGAGTACCCTTCAACAACGGTTAAAAAAGCACTTGTTGGCCACGGTCATGCGCAAAAGGAACAAATTGGACACATGGTTCGTTTTTTCTTACCTAAAATTCAAGAGCTTTCAAAGGATGCTGGGGATGCTTTAGCACTTGCAATTTGTCATGCTCATATGGGCCCTCAGAAAAAACTTGAACACCGTTTAAAAAGAGAGATGATATGATTGGCAAATTAACAGGAAGTATTAATTTGATAACCGATGATTCCTGCATTCTGGATGTTCAGGGTGTCGGTTATCTCGTTTATACGCCCCTTTCGACACTTGAAAAAATAAGGGATCTTCCAACATTAAGCTTTTTCATAGAAACCGTTGTAAAAGAAGACAGCATTACCCTTTATGGGTTTATTACGCCCCTTGAGCAAACATGGTTCCGTCTCTTAAGAACAGTTCAAGGCGTCGGAGCACGCGTCGCCTTAACACTTTTGTCCAGCTTTTCACCTCCAGTCCTTTATGATATTATCCTCGAAGAAGATAAAAATGTCCTTATAAAAGCCGATGGCATTGGTTCAAAATTAGCTTTAAGGATCATTACGGAGCTTAAAGATCGGCTTTTTAAATCTCCTCATCTTAAAGGAGAAGGAGACGCCATCACTCCTCATTCATACCCAATAGGAGAAGCGACTGAGCGTCTTACGATTCTTGAAAAAGATGCTCTCTCAGCTCTTGAAAATTTAGGATATCGAAAACCCTCCATTCTAAAAAGTCTTCAAACGATGCGCACCTCCTCTTCTCCTCCTGAAACATTAAGTGATATGATTCGTCTTTGTTTAAAAGACCTTTCTCAAACATAAATTATTTTGAAAGTACGTTATGATAACACCTTCTTCACGTCTTGTAACACCTCACCAGCACCCAGAGGAATCTTCTGTTGATATGGCTTTACGTCCTCTTTCTTTTGGAGAATTCATTGGGCAACATCAAGCCCGTAAAAACTTAGAAATTTTTATTGAAGCTGCCCGTGCTAGACAAGAAGCCCTGGATCATGTTCTTCTTTTTGGCCCTCCTGGGCTTGGAAAAACAACACTTGCACAAATCATTGCCCATGAAATGGGTGTTAATTTTAAAGCAACCTCCGGCCCCGTTATTGCACGCGCTGGAGATCTTGCAGCTCTCCTTACAAATCTTGAAGCAGGAGATGTTCTTTTTATCGATGAAATTCATCGGCTCTCTCCCCAAATTGAAGAAATTCTCTATCCTGCTATGGAGGATTTCGTTTTAGATCTCATGATTGGAGAGGGACCTGCAGCCCGTTCTGTAAGGCTTGACCTTCCAAAATTTACTTTAATAGGCGCAACAACTCGATCTGGACTTATTACAAGACCTTTACGGGAGCGGTTTGGAATCCCAACACGTTTAGAGTTTTATGCGCCCCATGAGCTCACTCAAATTATCCTCAGACAAGCACGTCTTTTAAATCTTCATTTAACAGACACCGGCGCTTTAGAAATTGCAAAACGCTGCAGAGGAACCCCTCGTATTGCAGGCCGCCTCTTACGTCGGGTTCGAGATATTGCAACTGTGCTCAAGCAAAACACGATTGATCAAGCGCTTGCACATGAGGCTCTTCTCAAACTTGAAGTTGATAAATTTGGTCTTGATGCCATGGATCGACTCTATATGAAACGCATTATTGATTTTTATCAAGGCGGACCTGTTGGAATTGAAACGCTTGCTTCAGCCCTTTCGGAACAACGCGATGTCATTGAGGACGTTGTTGAACCTTATTTAATTCAAGAAGGATTTCTTCAAAGGACCCCCCGTGGACGCGTCTTAACACGTCAAGCTTATGAGCATCTTGACGTTCCATCCCTTATTCCTGCAGAAGATTTGTGTTTTGATATTTTGGAAGAAGAATAAGATCTCTAAGACATAAAAGAAAAATAGATTTTTTTAGACTTTTAAAATGCATCCTTATAAATTTTTAATATGTTTGCTGCTCATTCCAAAATAAGGGCCAATCTGACGTATGCTCAAAATTTTTTACAAAAATAAACTTAAGATTATGAGTCTCTTTTTGAAAATGGTTTTGATAAGATTGATAGACATCCACCGGAATTTCTAAGTCATTTTCTCCTATATAATGAATTTGTTCAATTTTGCTTAGCGCTTCAAAATCTTCAATGTCCAAAGATCCTGTTAAAGGCGTATAGCCCTGAAAGCGTGTCCATACTTTATGATCTAAATTTCCTGCAAACGTCGTGATTTTTGTTATATCAGGCTCTTTTTCTCCAAGAAGCAAAGCCAAAAAAGCACCTCCTGAATATCCATAAAGGTGAAAGACTGCATGCGGATATCGCGTTTTTAAAAGATCAAGAACCTCTCTGTAAGCATTTAGAATTTTTTGACTAAACCGTTCAAATGTCCAGTCTTGGTAAGAACAACTTCGCTTTAATCCATAATGACAGGGGCGTGTCAAAAATATAAGAGTTGCATTTGAGGTATCTTCACAAGCAACCCGGAATCCCATGGGGTCGTCAGGGGTTGGATCTTCAGCCATTTCGTATTTATTAAACCATGCAAATCCATCCCCCTCCAGATAAATATGAATTAAATGAGGGTCTCCCAGTTTTATAAACATCATAAGGTCATAAAAGTGAGTTTGAATTTTTTCAGATTCAAATCCACATTTTTTTCCAAGAGTTTGGACTTCTTCAAGATGCGCTTTCGGAGAACATCCTTCTAAAAAAAAGCAAAAAAATAAGGTAAGATACATTATGTATCTTACCTTATTTAGGTTCATAGAGAAGTCTCTAGAATTAGAAGTTGTATTTAATGTTACCAAGAACACCAATGTTTTGAAGATTCTTATTAACAACGTAAGATCCTTCCAAACCACCGGAGAAATTCTGAGTTCCAAAGAGTTTAAGACCAAGACCACCACCATATGTGCTCTTTCCAACTGTCTTATTTGGATCTGTGTAGTTAACATTTGCACTTGCAACAAACGGACCAGTAGCCACTTTTGACCTAGTTGCAGAGAGATCATAGTTATAGACTCCAAACAAATAAGGCTCAACCCAAGCTGCCATCCGTTGGCCAACTTGCAATCTTGTTTGAAGTTGAGTAAGATTTGTGTTTTGTGAGGAATAACTACCAGCTTGTGGTCCACCTTTTTCAGAGAAAGATTTCTGATTATCAGCAGCATAGGTAAATCCAAGAGTTCCAAGAAGATTTGTTTTATTCATGGAGTGTCTAAGATTACCAAATAATCCTGCAAAATAACGGTTAGCTGTTGGATCGCTCTTAAGTTTCGGACCGTTGAAGTTTGTGGTGAGCGTTACTTCATCTGGAGAAATACGATCACGATGCTTTTGAACGTAGTTATATCCAGCCATTGCATCAATGCTAAACTTGTTTGTCACTTTGAAGGAAGCATAAGGAACGATACCATAAGCATAGTCACTTATATTACCATGGTTGTACTTTGTCTTACCATTCAAGTAGCTAAATGTTAATGCAAGACCACCGATAACCTTATCACTCAATTTACGATCCGTACCAATCGCCGCTGTGAACAAATCCGCATCCCATTTAAGTTCACTTTTAGTCATTGCAATGTCATTGTATCCAACCTCAGCCCAAACATTACGAATTTTGCTGTCTGGTCCAGAATTTCCACCTGTTAAAGAGACAGATTCAGCGGAAGCTTGAGATTGGGTTCCCATAACGTTATCAATACGACGGGAAATCATACTCATTTGTGCCCCGGTTGCAACGCGTGTAACTTGAGTTTCAGTAATAACTGTGCTGTCTTGGTTTAAGGCAGAATCACCGTCAAGGTAGGTACCTGCTTGAACGTAAACATAACGAGCTGCTGTAGCTACCTGTTGTGCACCAACTTGGACCCAGCTTCCAACTGAATACTGCCGAGCAGTTCCGCGTCCGAGCGCTCCGTTATAAACGGTACGACCATCACTAATTCCATAAACACCGGCATACTGGACACCAGATCGGTTTAATAATCCAGCTTGCACTTGATCAGCTCCTAAACCACAGACAATTCCTCCAACAGATGCTGTTAAAAGAAGCGCTTTCATTATCTTTTTTTGAAACATTATAAAACCTCTCTAAAATGAACCAAATTAAACTCTTAAACTTTTAAGAGCCTTTATACGCATAATACTTTCATCTTTAAAAAGGAAGCTCCTCCTTAAAGAAAATTACCCTAAAAGACTTAACAATTTTTTTTTAATTCAGCAAGACCTTAGACCTAATAAAAACAGAAAAATTTTTTATAGGAGACTATTTTGTCACACATTATCTATGATTTTTCGAGAACCCACAAAGGATGTTCACACTCATAATTTTTTCTTTCTCATCTTTAGGAATTGGCATAAATCGTTCAATTCCAAAATAAATCCCTTCTTGCAAATTACAGATGCCTTCTTGAAAAGTTCGATCTCGACCCACGAGCACACCTCCTTTATACCAGAGAGCAACAGGATGTGAAGGATCTTTTTTCAAAATTCTCTCACTTAGATCTAAAACTTCTTTTTCCTGACCTCTTTCCATTAACACACTGAGATGAGGAATAAGAATATCTGCCCGGAAAGGCACAAATTTTATAAGACTTTGAGCAGCAGATTTCCAATTTTGAAAAGGTTCTAAAGAATGAAAAAAATAAGTCTTTGTTTCAGGAGAAATCGCCATTTCTCCGTAAATATTATTTGCAACAGTATGCGCATTTGCATTCCCACCTCTTGAAAAATTTTTGATAAGATCTTGTGCAATAGAAAGACTTGCCCTAACCGCTGGCCCATAATCCTCTTTTGGTGACTGACGCACAGCACGCACAAATTCATACGTAACAGAACGAGCATATCCCACCTGCCGAGACCCACCTATAAGGGCTTCAAAAGCAGTGAAAGGAGAATTTAAATAATTTTGCATGCTTAAGAACAAACTTCTCTCTGGCCTGAGAGCAAGCTTTTCATGCATTTGATAATCAAGAACTCCATAGAACAAAGCCCAGCTCATCATCAAAAAAGAGAGGACTTTAATACTCAGCGCAGCATATTTCTTTTTTTTGTCGCCTAAAATTAACTTTTTACCAATTTTAAAAGGAAAAAAAGAACGCCTTAATAAAAAAGCACTTCCTAAAACGGTAAAAGGAATTGTATTTGGAAGCTGAAACCATAAAAGTTCTAAAACAAGAATCATAACAAGATAAAAAAGCCCTCCCATAAAAGTGTCCTGACGAATGGACTGAAAGAGAGCAATATTGATCCCAAAAAGGGCCATGACACCTAAAAGTCCTAAAGCATTAAAAATTTCAGCCAAGCTGTTATGGCTATGCATCAAATCACGTGAAATAAATTCCCAGCTTGGATCAAAAGAACCTGTTTTATAGAGAGCTACTTTTTCAATAAGAAACAAATTAGAGGTGACCGCATCGCCATACCCTCCCCAGCCTCTACCGATCAGGAGATCTTTTATACTCGATAGATCAATCGGCATATTGGTAAAATTCACATAAACGGCTCGAATAAGATTCGTACGACTTTCAAGTGTTGAATAAAAAGGAATAGAAAAAATTTCCTGAAGTTCGTCATAAAAAACAATACCCGTTGTAATTCCAATCATGAGTCCTATCGGGATTAAAGCAAGGAAAATTTTCTGCCATGATTTGAATCCCAATTTGGCAAGAATAAAAAACGTTGCGCATACACCAATAGAAATAAAAGCAGCTCCTTTTAGAGTTGAATTTTGGATAAATCCAAAAAGAGTTCCCATCAATAGGATAAATAGAGCATCCCAAAGAAAAGGATGATGAAATTTTGAGCGCAAAGCTAAATAAATCCCGCACGTCCCCATCATAATAAAAATAAGGTAATCGTCAAAATAAAGAGGGGCCCATTCCCACCCTCTTAAAACTTCTATAAAAGAATTTGGGGCTCCAATAATTGTTAAAATTGCTAAAATAACAAGTGTTCCAACAGCAACCTTCAGAATAAGTTTATTATACCGTTTCATATAATAAACAACAACCGCTACAAATGACGTAAAACCAATTGTTAAGAACGTTAAAATGCCTTCAGGAACTTGATTTGCGCCCACCCAATTCCGCAAAGGCAACGGATGAAAAATACTGAGTCCTAATGTCAAACCTGAGAGAAGAAAAGGCCCCCACACAATTGGCATTTTAAAAATTCGGAGTGAAAGATAAGGATTTTTCTGAAGAATATAACAACTCCAAAGTCCAGCGCATCCTCCTAAGAACCAAATACATGGGATGATCATTCCAAGCTGAGGATAAAATCCAAAACGCGTTGGAGGAAGCCCTAAAAGTGGCGTTATTAAGAAAGCAACAAGAATTGCTGCTCCAAGGCGTTCTTTTTGGAACATTTGTGTCAATACCTTAAAAATCTTCACGAAACCCTCGTAATTATTTGTTTATTTCTCTAAAGATGTTTTTTAAAGAATTAATCCAACCTATAATAATTAACTTTTAAAAAAAAGCCCAAAACAAACAAGTATCACAAATATTTTAGCTCCTGAAAAATTTTTAAGGTTTTAAAAATTTTGACATATTTTTCCAAAAAGGCTTCTTTTTTAAAAGAACGTCCTTGAGGAAATTCTCAATCCTTTGTAAAACAAATAAAATAGTCTCTTAGAAAGGTAGTTTCATGTCCGATGCGTCTCACTATCCCCAGCTCCACATTTTGAATCATCCCCTTATTCAACACAAATTAAACCTTATGCGCATGAAAGAAACGGATAGTATCTTGTTTCGTCGTTTATTAAATGAAATTGCTCTTTTGATGGGGTACGAAGTCACACGCGATCTTCCCCTGGCTCCCCAGATGATCGAAACTCCTATTACCCATATGAAAGCTTTCTTCGTCGCAGAAAGTAAAATTGCGATTGTTCCTATTTTAAGAGCTGGGCTCGGGATGGTTGAAGGACTTCTTGACCTCATGCCACGCGCCCTTGTTGGACATATTGGGCTTTATCGAGATCCCATCACAAAAATGCCAGTAGAATATCTTGTAAAACTTCCCGACCCAGAACAAAGACTTTTTATTCTTGTTGACCCTCTTCTCGCAACTGGAAATTCTGCCGTACATGCCGTAAATGTTCTTTTAAAACGAGGTATTGAGAAGTCTAAAATAAGATTTGTATCTCTCGTTGCTGCCCCTGAAGGCGTTGCTGTTTTCAACCGTCATTTTCCAGACATTACGCTTTATACCGCCGCTCTAGACCAAGGACTCACTGAAAAAGCCTATATTACACCTGGGCTCGGAGATGCAGGAGATCGAATTTTTGGGACAAAATAACAAACTTTATCAAGAGATGCTTTTAAAAAGACTTTTTTGTGTCTTTTTCCTAAGTTCTTTCTTTTATTTTTTTTTCTTAAAAGCACACGCTCAAGAAGAAGCCACACAAACACACTTGCCTTCTTTACTTCATCCAGAAACTCTTTTAAAAAATCCTCTTAAACATCCAGCCCTTACTTCTGGAATAAATTATACCGTGTCCTTTAAAGGAATTTCTGATCCAGAGCTTCTAGCTCTTTTTCAGGAGGTCTCGGAGCTTATTGCCCTTGAAAATAGACCGCCAACTTCACTGGAGGGACTAAGACGTCGAATTTTTGAAGATATTCCTCATTTTAAGAAAGTACTCGAATCAGAAGGGTATTATGATGGGGATGTTTTCCCGTTCCTTGAAGGAGGCCTGTATGTTACTCTCTCGGGATCTTTTCAAGTCATCCTTGAGGTTGTTCTTGGCACAAGATATACCCTCAGCTCTTTTAAGTTTAAATGTCCTTACATTCCCTCCTCTCTTAAGCCCCTCTTTGATGATATTAAGAATTTGGGAATTAAACTCGATTACCCTGCGCGTACCCAAGAGATTTCTGAAGCTGTAACTGTCCTTATTAGCAAACTCGCCACCCGCGGATATCCTTTTGCAAAAGTCGCCGAGCAATCTATTATTATTCACGAACAAACGCATACAATGGATGTAACAACTTCAATAGATATAGGACCTTTGGCAAGATTCGGAACAGTCTCTATTGAAGGGCTTAAATTACTCGAAGCATCTTATATTCAAGATGAAGTTCTTTGGACACAGGGAGAGGTTTTTGATGCCCAAAAAATAGATCTCTTAAGAACAAATCTTTTACAATCTAATTTATTTACATCTGTTGATGTTATTCCTGCAAAAGAACTTAATGCCTCAGGAGAACTTCCGGTTTTGATACGGGTCATTGAAAATAAGCGATATTATATTGGAGCAGGTCTCCACTATGCTTCAAGTGAAGGAGCATCTTTAAAAGCTTTTTGGGGAAATCGTAATGTCTTGGGAGACGGAGATAATTTGGATATCTCAGGACAAACAGGTAGAATTAAGTCTATTATTGAGCCAACTTACACACTTCCTCATTTTCTAAGGGCCGATCAAACCCTTGTTGCATCTATGATGGGAGGATCTGAACGACCAGAAGCTTATCATAAACGTGGGTTAAGCGGACTTCTTCAGCTGAAACGAAAAATAAATGAATCTTGGCAAGCGTCTTTAGGAGGTGAATATTCAACAAGCCGCATTAAAAAAGAAGGACAAGGACATGATTATCATCTTCCAAGCCTTCCTTTTAATATTAATTATTCAAGTATTAACAGCCTTTTAAATCCAACGAGTGGTATAAAAGCTGATTGGTCCTTGATTCCGTTTCCAAAGATTTTAGGAGGAACATCTAATTTTGCACGTATTTTTCTGCGTCAACTCTTGCACCAACCCTTAGATTCCGAAGACTCTGCCATTTTTTCTACGTATCTCAACTTGGGATTTATGCCTAATGGAACAAGAAATTCCGTTCCTCCTGATAAATTATTTTATGCTGGAGGAGGTGGATCTGTACGCGGATATGGATATCAATTAGCAGGTCCTTTAGATCAAGATAAAAATCCTCTAGGGGGAACATCAGCCTTTGAATCTGGCATTGAACTTTTAACTAAAATAACAGCAGATCTTGGTGTTGTTTCTTTTCTAGATGTTGGCACTGTTTATAACAAACCAGCGCCTACATTTTCAAATCCACTTTTTTGGGGAGTTGGAGGAGGCATAAGATACTACACCCCTATCGGGCCCATTCGATTTGATATTGCTTTTCCTCTTCGTCGAAGATCTGGTGTAGATTCTCCATTTCAAATATATGCAGGGATTGGACAATCTTTTTAAAAAGAACAAGAGCTTCTTGTTTTCTTCACCAAAATACCTCATTTTAAAGAAATGAAACTCATACCCGAAAGGTCAACCCCCTTGAACAAACGACTTTTTCATGGATTTATAGTTACTTTTTTAATCCTTTTAAGTCTTTTTGGAGTCTTAAGTGGAGGACTTTTTGTGCTTTTTGAAACAAAAAAAGGACAAACATTTCTTCTCTCCGCTGGAGAAGCTTATCTCAAAAAACAAAATATTGATGTTTCAATTCAAGGTCTTCAAGGAGATTTTCCCAAAAATTTCACGCTTAAATCAATAACAGTAACTTTTGATGACCCCTCTTCTACAAATATAACCATTCATAATCTTGAAATTAATTTTAAATGGCACGACCTTTTAAAAGCAATGGTAACCTTTAACCTTCTAAAAGCTGACTCTATTACGTATACATCCCTTCCTCAAACACCCTCTTCTTCATTTTCAACAAAAGACCTTTTCACTTATCTTAAAACGATTTCTCTTCCAATTCTTCCTCTTTCTTTAAAATTGGATCACCTGGAGATCAGGGACTTTTCCTTTTTAAAAGAAGGTGAAAAGAGACGCTTCAACATTATTGGGCACCTTTTTCTTCCTCACCTTACCAAACACACAGAAAGCACTCTTTTTTTAAAAATTAATGGCCTTAATATTCCTTCCTCCTTTTTAATAGATATCCATTACGACGATGTTTTACACGACTTAAAAGGTACATTTGAGATTGGAGAAGACAAAGAGGGTATTTTAAAATCTGACAGACCTTTTTTTATGAAGGGTAATTTTCAAAAGAAAGACTTAGATCAAGAACTCTTTGGATCTTTTTCCATTGAAAGCCCTTCCTTTCTCTCATTAGAAAGTCAGTATTTCTTAACTTATAATCAAATTCCAAACTTAATACTTAATGGTCATGCAACATGTCCTTCCTTTTTTAAAGAAGACTCATTCTCTCTTTCCCCCTATTTTGAATTTAATTTTAATATAAAAATTGAAGATGAAGGTGTTCTGCTCTCTTCTGGAAAACTTACAAATGAAGACCTTACGCTTTCTGGAGAAGGATATTTTCCATTTGACGAAACTCCTTTAAACTTTAAAGGAACCTTAAGCACTGCATCTTTTTCTATACTTAAAGATCAAAATCCACACACCCTAGAAATATTTGAAAAAATATTTCCTAAAGAGTTTTTTTTAACCCTCACAGGAACATTTAGAAACGCCCTTGAAATCACATGCTTTTCCCAAAAAGACTCTCAACATGCTTTCCTTAATGTAAAAGGTCTTCTAAACCCAGAAACGAAAACAGCCAAAGGCGCCTTCGAAATAGATCTTCCTTTAGACCAAACTTTCTTAAAGGCTTCTTCAAATTTTCTATGGGAAAAGGAAAGTTTTTATCTTGATAATTTTAAAGGAGATGGACCTTCTCTTAACTTTCATGGAAATTTAGCTTGGGAAAATACTTATATTCCTCTCGGACATCTTGATTTCTCTTTGATAGATCTTTCACTCTTACATGAAAATCTTCCAAAAGGTCATTTAAAGGGCGCTTTAATTTCTCAAAAAGGAAAAGGGCTTTCTCTCAAACTTGAAGGAGAAAATCTTTTCTATGAAAATATGACATTAGATCAGCTCTCTTTGAAAGCCACATCAGAAAATCTTTTTGGAAAAAATACAAAAATTTCTTTAAAACTTAATCGATTAAAAAAAGAAACTGAACTTCTTTTTAAACAAATAGAGTTAAGCCTTAATGGGCGGTTTCATGAAAAAGAATTTCCTTTAAAAGGAACCTTAACCCTTAATAATCCCGAAGCAAATTCTAAAATTAAACTGGATCTCAATTTTTTTCAAAAAGAGAGTATATCTTTCTTAACCATAACAACCCTAAAAGGCCACTTTGGATCCCAAAAAATTTCTTTAACCCATCCTTTGAACTTTACGTTTTCAAAGTCTGGATTCAAAATTTCAGACACAACGCTTAATATTGATAAATCTTCTTTCTCATTTTTCGTAGAAAAAAAAGAAAATTTTCTTCAAGGTCATGCGTCTTTAAAAAAATTTCCGCTTTCTTACCTTTCCTCATTTAATTCATTTTTGGCTCTTCCTCTTTCTTTAGACGGAGAAGCATCTCTTAAAGGCGATATTTTTCATCCTTCTTTAATATTAAATGCAACCTTAAAACCCATAAAACAAGTTTCTCTTTTTGAGGAGCCTATTGAAGACTTTGAAGGACTTTTATCCGCGTCATGGAATGGCAGAAATTTGACTTTTAAATTAGATTGCCAAGATACGAAAGCTATGAATAATCTTCATATAAAAGGCGACATTCCCCTTTTTCTTGAAAATGGAAATCATCTCTTTATAAGCCCTCATTCTCCCCTTAAATGTAGTCTCTTAGGACAAGGACATCTTGAAACGCTTTCACCTTTCCTTCTTCCTTTTCTTGTTTCCGAAGGCGATTCAATAACGGGAGATATTTCTCTTGAAATTCTTTTAGAGGGAACATTTCATAAGAAAAAGCTTTCAGGTTTTGTTTCTTTGCAAAATGGACAATACGAAAATTTTAATCTTGGAACCTCTCTTCAAGATATTGCCTTAAAAATTCAAGGTACTGGTGATCGCTTTCAAATTCTTCAAGCTCAAGCTCATGATAAGCAAGAAGGAACACTTGAACTCAAAGGATCATGCCCTCAAGTTTTTTCAGAATCAGGCCTTGATTCATATCAGTTAGAAGCCATCATGGATGATTTTCATCTTGTTTCCTTGGATCTTGTCACAGCTGTTGCAACAGGAAAGTTAAATTTTAGTAAACATAAGATAACCAATCTTCCAACCCTTACTGGGAACTTGACTTTATCACCGATCACGGTTCACATTCCCAAAAAACTTCCAAGCTCTATTACTGTTCTTCCCTTCAAACGAGAAGGAAACAGACAAAAAGAGCAAGAAGAAGCTCTTAAACAATCCTCTTTATTTCTTCTCCATGCTAAAAAAGAACTTCTTCATAACATGAGCATTCTTCAGCTTACCCCTCCTCAAAATATGCAGGATCTTTCTGCTTCACAAGCTCCTAATATTACGTTGGATGTAAATCTAATTATTCCATCTCAGTTTTCTGTAGAAGGTTGGGGACTTACATCACTTTGGACAGGGAATATTAATGTTGGAGGAACGTTAATTAATCCTCAATTGAATGGGAAGCTTTCTCTTGATCAAGGTAATTACATCCTTTTTGGAAAAACTTTTTCTCTTACACAAGGAGCACTTTTTTTTGCAGATGATACAACTTTTGATCCGAATGTTAATGTTACGGCCCAAATCACAACAGGAGGTATCGTCGCGCAAGTCATCATTAATGGACGCCTCATGACACCCCATTTTACTTTAAAATCTCAACCCGATCTTCCGCCAGGTGAAATTGCTTCCCGCATTCTCTTTGGAAAAGGAATTGGATCTCTCACCCCCATGCAATCTCTTCAAATCGCATCTGCTTTAGGAGATTTGGCTGGAACAAAAGGCCCCCTTAGTTTTGTTGATGAAATCCGAAATTCTATAGGACTTGGAGGACTTTCATTTACCGCCGGTGAAAATGGAAATGCAGGACTTAATCTTGGGCAATTCCTTTCTGACAACGTTTCTTTAAGTGTCTCACCTGATCTAACAACCAACAGTGCTCAAGCTTCTATTGAAATTAAAGTCCTTCCCAATGTAAGCATCCAAAGTGATATCAACACCCAAACTGCAGGTGGCGCAGGCATTCAATGGCAATGGGAATATGATTAAGAACTCGCAGCATTTTGGCTGCAAAACCTACTCTATGTAAGGAATAGTTATTGCCGTTTATGCATGACTTATAGGTGGCAATAACTTTCATGTAAAGAAGTTATTGCCGCTTATAATTAACATTATAGATATTAATATTAACCCGAACTATGGATAAGAAGGAAAAGTCATAAAGGAATGTAAGGAAGGTTT
>JAFEBT010000019.1 GCA_018242545.1 Pseudomonadota bacterium | reverse complement strand
AGGCAAAAACATCAACTGAACTTAAATCTTGGTATAATGGATACAATATTGGAGGAGTGACGATTTATAATCCATGGTCCATTATGAATTGTATTTATAATGAAGGGGAATTTAAAGCATATTGGGTTGGTACCGCAAGCACGGCCCTTATTGAACGGGCGCTTGTTTTGGATAAATTTCAAGAAGAAATGCAACGGCTTGTTGAGGGTGAGAGCATTGAGATGATTGCGGATCCTAAGATGGTATTTGAAGACATCAAATCCTTTCCAAATGCACTTTATAATCTTTTGCTCTTTTCTGGGTATATTACAGCTGAAAAGGTAAAACAAGCTTTGGATGGCGTTACGTATATCTGCCAGGTTAAAATTCCCAATCGAGAAGTCAGAGGTGTTTTTATGACATCTGTTATTCAATGGATCGAAAGTAAGTTTAAAGCAGATTCCAGAGAATACAAAGCTTTTGTCGGAGATCTTCTTTCAGGAGATGTTTCCAAATTTATGGCGACTCTTAAATCATATTTGGAAGTTTCTGCCAGTTACTTTGATTCGGGAAAACAAGCAGAGCTTCTTTATAATGGATTTATGTGGGGTCTTTTTGCAAGCAGTATGAATCAAGATTATTTTGTTGAAAAAGAACGGGAAACAGGAGCTGGTCGTGCGGATCTTCTCATCATTCCAAAAGAAACAGCTGCCTATTCTATTGCTTTTGTCTTAGAATATAAAATTGCAAATCAAAATGAGAATTTAAAGGAAGTTTCAAAAGCTGCATTAGATCAAACAGAAATAAAAGGGTATGCCTCTAAAATTAGAGGGTATACGAATGTTAAAAAAATTATCTTAATGGGTCTTGCTTTTAGAGGAAAAGACGTTGAAGTTTCTTATAAAGAACATCTGTAAAAAATAAGACGCATCTTTTCTGACAGCTCTTTATTCCTAGAAATCAGGCCATCTTAAGAGGGTTTACGTTTTTTAAAGATTTTTTTATGGCTTTCTTTTTTCTTAAATTGAAAAGGTTTTTTAGAGGAAAAAAGACGTTTTTTTTGACCTGATTTCTCAAGAGATTTGGGCTCTTCAAATTTTTTGTCAGGATGCATTAAATGATGGATCGCTTTCCATTTTTTACCATCTTGTGGGGTTATAAAATTAACAGCTTCACCTTCGGCACCCGCGCGTCCAGTTCGGCCAATGCGATGAATGTAATCTTCAGGGCATTGAGGAAGATCGTAATTAATGACATGTTCAATGTGAGGAATATCAAGACCTCTGGATGCAATATCCGTTGCAACCATAATACGGTGTTTTTGATTCCGAAAGGCTTGAATAACTTTATCACGCTTATGTTGTCTTAGATCTCCATGAATGGTTCCGACGCTATGGAATTCTTCTAATTTTCCAGCAAGTTTTTCAGCACCCCATTTTGTTTTAACAAAAACAATAATAGAACCTGTCCGACTGGTTAATTGAGAGAGAAGTTTCCCATACTTTTCAGATTCGGAAGTGTGGATAATTTCTTGCTTAATTTTTGAAGCCGGCGCTGTGGTTGAGCCAATGGAAATGCGTTCAGGTGAGGTTAGATATTTTTCAGAAAGCTTTATGATATTGGGGGGCATTGTTGCTGAAAACATGAGTGTTTGGCGATCTTTCGGGAGATATTTAACAATTTTATCAATTTGAATGCCAAAGCCCATATCAAGCATTCGATCTGTTTCATCAAGAACTAAGAAATGTGTGTCTTTTAGTTTTAGAGTTCCGCGTATAAGATGATCATTGATTCGACCGGGTGTGCCAACAAATATTCTGGGATGAGCTTTTAATTGTTGAATTTGCTTTGTAATGGGATCTCCGCCAATAATAAGAACTGTTTTGATATGAGATCCAGGCCCTAGAAGGGCATTAAGAGCATTTTTTACTTGTGTCGCTAATTCACGTGTTGGGGTGAGAATGAGAGCTGTCTCATGGGAAGAAGCTAAAAGACGTGCAATAAGAGGAATAATGAAAGCTGCGGTTTTTCCTGTACCCGTTTGAGCAGAGCCTAAAATGTCTTTTCCTGTTAGCGCAACAGGAATAGCTTGGGCTTGAATCGGAGTTGGTGTTGTATAATTCATTCTTTTCAAAGAATGAAGAAGAGGTTGTGGGAGTCCGAACTCCAGAAAATTATTCATCGCTAATCCTTAAAAAGCTTTTGGAAAGCTTCAATTTTATGAATGGTTTAGAAAACTTTTTATGGTTTTCAACAAAGGGGTATGAATTGAAAAAAGTTTCCTGTTTATTTTACAGTTATACAGCATCAAAACATTTGTTTTTCTTCAAAAACTTTCATTCAGCGGCATAAACCGATCCATACGATATTAATATAACACATATTCATGATATTTTTTATAAAAAATAGATAAAATTTTTATCTCTTAAGAAAAATCATTCATATTTCGCCTAGGTTTTTAAGTTAAACAATAACTTGCTTAGCACCTTATTCTTCAAGAAGAAAGAAAAACTTGATTTTAAATAAATTCCTTATTCGAGTTCTTTCTTTAAGAGTTCATAAAATTCATTTTTAGCTTCTATTTCTACCCACGGCGTATGTCCACAATTTTTCAGAATCACAACATGTGCATTCTTAATGAAAGATACGGCTTCCCAAACCGCTGCGCATGGGTGTGGGTCATAGTCTCCATGTATAAAGACAACAGGACATGAAATGGAAGAGAGGCATGTTAGAAAAGATCCCTCTTTTCTTAATTTTTCTGCCTCTGACCAAACATGTTCGTAAATATCAAGACGAAAATCGATGTGTGGTTCAGAAAGAGATGTATCGAGGTTATAGCTATCGACTTTTTCAAATAATTTCTTGAGTTCCAAGAAGAGTTTTTTTCTTTCTTTCTGATTGGTGGTTGAAATTTTATTTTTAATTTTAGAAATCTCTATTTGATCCTCTGGGCTCAACCTCATCTGACGCGTCTTTGGTGTTTCTTCAGCAAATTTTTGTCCCAGGGGCGGGCATCCCACCAAAATGAGTTTCTTAAACATCCGAGGATTTTGAGATGCGATCAAGAGAGAAAGCATGGCTCCCCAAGAATATCCCAATAAAGTTATGGATAAGGCAGATGAAAGGATGTCTTTTAATTCATCAACTTGTCCTTGAACAGATAACGCTGTTTGAAAAGGTTCCATAACACTCATAGTGCAAGAAAGATGGCGTGCGATGTCTGCCATCTCGCCTGCGCCTCCTGGCCCTCCATGGATTAAGGCAATTTTGTAAGGACTATTTCCATAAAGCTTACAATTTTTTACAACGAATTCTTCGTTCATATTTTTAATGCGATACCTCAGACAAACATTTTTAAAATCAGAGCTTAATTGAGCAAGTTATTTGCGTCAATATTTAGGCTGATACCAAAAAAATGGCACATAGATTTTTAAAGAATTTATTAATTAAAGGACAGATATAAGGCCTCTTCTATCTGTCCTTAATTTTAATAAATAACAAGCAACGGAGAAAGAAAATATTCTTAAGTATGAAAATTATAATGTGCTTTTTAAGAAAAGAAAAAAGAGAGAGAATCTTTTTTTTCTTTTGGCTCCAAAGAGATTTGAAGTTTATTTAAAAGGTTTTTTGGAATTTCATCTTTGAGGGGAATTTCAAATTCAAGAGGTATGTTTTCTTTTAAGCAGCAAGGAGACGTTTCTCCAAGAACAAAGGCATCCGGTTCCGTGTCACAAAGGAGTGCCCGACGTGAGACACCTCCTTTAATGATAAGAGAAGGAAGATTTATTGTATGAGCTGAAAAAAGACGTATTTTTAGGGCAGCAGGCTCAGGTTTTTTTTCCCAAGGTTTAAAAAAAGAAGATTTCGGGAAAGAAGATGTTAAAAAGATCTCTTGGGGAGGAGCGTTATAGTCAAGAGAGATGATATTTTTATGTGTAAAAAAAACATGTCCTAAAACAAGAGCTGGTTTTATATAAAGGGGAGAAAAGGGAGATAAACTCCTTGGAAAAGGGATAAAAGCTGTATTTCTAAGAAGATGAAGTCTGTTTTGAGAGATAAATAAAGGCATCTTAAAGTCTTTTGAAAAAGAAAAAAGAAGTCCATATGTTAAATGGGGGGTTAAGCTTTTAAGAGAAGAAGGAAGAGAACCAAACTGAAGATAAAGGAGAATCCCTTCTTTTTTTTGAATGCGGATGGCTTTAAAAAAGGACTCTTCAAGAAAAGGATCAAAATATTTTTGAAGAAGAAGTTGAAAAGGCTGAAAAAGTCCATCCCGCTTGAGGCGAAGATCAAAAAAAGGTTGCCAAAGAAGCAGGACCTCTTGAACTTTATGGTTTAAAAGTGCTGATTTTAAAAGAGAATACGTTTTAAAAGCTTCTTGAGCTTGAGTCATAAGAGGAAAGAGAAAAGGAGAAGAGGTATGTTCATCTTTCTCAAAAAGCTCTTTGTCATAAAGACGTAACAGATCATCAAAATAAGAAAGGGGAGATAAATGAGAGAGTTCAGCTTCTTTTAAAAGGAGGTTTATTTCTTTTAAAAGTGTTTGTCGACGCTGAATTTTTTGAACACACTCATAAAGGGAAGTGTTTTCAAAAGAAGGAAGCGATTTATGGATTAATGAATGATTTTTAAAGGGAAATTTTTCCCAAAGTTCAAGAAATTCTTGTTCTTTTGAGTTGCCTTTTTTAAGAAGATCTGAAAATTTTTCAAAAATTTGCATCATATCTGCTGTTTCTTTGAGCATATTTTCATAATGCTTAAGAAGCGCAGGGTCACAATTTGTTTTTAACAGGAGTAGGATTTTTTCAGCTTTTAAAATGTTTCCATTTTTTAGAAAAGATTCAAATTGTTTGGCAATAAGAAAAGCATTGCTTTTGTCTTGATTCTCGTTGGGAAGAAACAGATCAACATTTGTTTTTAAAAGATGTAAACACCATGGGCAAGGGCCTTGAGAAGGATAATAGAAATGACTTAAATGCACAGGACACGTTTCAAGGAGGGAAAGAGATTTTTTAAGAAGCGTTATCCACTCTTGAGCAGAAAGTCTTAAAGAAGGTGTGAAATGGCCTTTATCAAAGGTTTGTTTAAAAGCATCTTTTAAAAATTGTGGAAGAATGGAAAGGGGAGGTGCAAGGGGGCTTTCTTGCAAAAGAGAAGATGAAAAAGAAGATTGTCCTTGAAAAATTCGCATATCAAGAGAAGGCGGTTCTCCATCGCCCTTCCAAATTCCAGAAAAAGGATGAACACCAAATAAAAGAAAATAGATTAAAACAGAAAGCCCGAAGCGGTCATGAATTTCAGAGCGTGTCTCAAGATTTAAATTCTTACCAATGAGTTCGGGGGGCGTAAATCCCTCTGATCCAACGGGCGACAAAAATAAAGATTGGTTTTTTTTATCATAAATTTGGAAGGAATCGGTGTCTATAATCGTTACCAAAGCCTTATTGTTAACAAGGAAATTTTCAGGTTTTAAATCTCCAACAATAAAATTTTTATCATGAAGTGCTTTTAAAATCCAAGCTACATTTAAAGCTGTTGTATGGAGGTAATACCAATTAAAACCGGGTGCTTTTTGGCGTCTGAGACGGGGGTTATACACATGCGTCAGATGCATTCCTCCTCGTATTTTAGGCATTAAAAACCCTTGAACGGCTCCTTGTTTATTCAAAAGAATATCCACAGGCCATGCAATGGAAATATGTCCCTGAGAAGTCGTTGGATCAGAGGGGGGAGAAGACAACATGACATCTAATTTTTTAGCTTTTTCAAAAGAGGGATCATGATAAATTTTAGCAAAATATCTTGGATCTTCTGTGGTATATATGCTTCCTTCTCCGCTCTTATTAAGTTTTCTTTGAAGAGAAATTGGGGTTCCATCCGAACGTCTCAGGCCCGTTGGAATCATTTCTTTATTTTGATCGCGAAAAAAAAATATATCAGATGTCATAAGATTATAGAGATGAGAAAGTGTTTGGAACAAAAGAAGCTAAAAACAATGTACGATCATCAAAGGAGCGTTGATCAAATCGGGAGGATGAAAGAAAAGTAAAAAGTTTTTCAGAAGGCTTTTCTTTTTCCGAAGTAATAAAAGACTCGAGAGGTTTAAAAAAAGGTAAATAGGGCATAAAGGAAGCATTTTTTAGGGCAACGCTTTCAATTCCATCTGTTGAGAGTGCCAAAAAAGTGGGCAGGCTTTCTTCAAAACAAAATCTTAACTGATCTGAGGCATTTGGAGAAGTAATAAAATTTGTCTCATTTGTATGTTGTCCTTTTTGAGGAGAAAGAAGAAGGGAATAATCAGAATCTGAGGAATGACGAATAACACCAAAGCCATCTCCTATTTGAAAAAAGGCATATCCTTGGGACGTTGCAATGAAAACAAGAAGGGTTGTTGCAAAGGCTTCAAGGGGTTGTTTTTTTAAATGTGCTTTCAATTTTAAAAGTGTTTGGATTTCATAAACCAAGGATTGTCCTATAGGTTTTAAGGCGTCGCTTGAGAAAAACAAAGGCGTTTTTAAAAGATTTCTAAAGAAAAGAAGTGTTTTTTGAACACTTAAGTAGGCTCCTTCCTCTGAGAATTTTGAGCCTCCTGCACCATCTGCTAAAGCAACAACGAAAGATGGAGAAGGTGCAGCATGGTATGTCCAAGCTGCAAAATCTTGGCAAGGGTCCATGTTTTTTCGATGAATAAGACCTTTGACGCGTGCAAGAGCGATGGGAAAGGGTGGAGAAAGAGACATTATGAAGAATTTTCTGCCCAACTGGTGATTGCGGGAAGGGCAAGCATATGATGCTCGGGGGAAGCTGTTGTGGAAACACATCGAATAGAGGCGGAAAGCCATTGAAACATCTCTTGAAATTTTAAATCTTTCAAAAGAAAAGGAGGACGATAAGACGGAGCAATTTGTGTTAAAATACGCATATCGGCACCTTTGACGGCTATGGTATAAAGGCTGAGTTTTCCTGCTTTATCAGCTTGTTGGGCCATGTGAGCACTTTCATACCAAATCATCCCATCTGTAGGGGCACCGTCAGTAATCAGAAAAAGCCAAGGTCGATAATAGGAGATACCTTGGCGTTTATAGATTTTCTTGCGCTGTTCTAAGAGAGATAAAGAAAGCGTTAATGCCCCTCCTAATGGGCTATTTCCTTGAGCTTTCAATTCTGGAGCTGTGAATTGATCAATGGTTCTAAAATCTTGGAGGACTTTCGCTTCTCCTCCAAAAGTTACAAGGGCTATCTCGACGCGAAGAGCGGCAAGTGGATCTTCTTCCACATAGTATTTAAAAGCTGCAAGGCCCGCATTTAATTCAGATATGGGTTGTCCTTGCATGGACTCTGACGTGTCTAGAATAAGAACAACAGGACAGCGTGATTCTGGATTATCAACAAACTCGGCACACTCTAAATCCATAATCTCTCCTTGCGCAAAAAAAAATAAGACGTATATTTTTTAATTTTATCTTGTCAAAAACAAATGTTTCAAGGAGAAAACATTTTTTTCTTTAAAAAGGATACAGATGAAACTCCTCTTTATAAAATTGTGGTTAAGGAGCACTTGTTTTCCCTAACATACACAAATATTTCCATGAATTTTCGTCAATGGGCATGACGGAAAGACGGCTTTGCCGAACAAGAGCAAGATGCTCAAGACATGTTTCGCTTTTAATGCGTGCAAGGGGAATTGGATCATTCAATGTTTTTTCAAAGGTAACATCGACCATCCCAAATCGGTGACTTAAATCGGTAGGGTCTGGATAATAGGGTTTTGTAATACGAACAATTCCAACAATTTTGCGTTCGGACCCCGAATGGTAAAAAAAAGCCAAATCACCAACGCGCATTTTTTTCATATTTCCAGCAGCTTGATAATTTCGGACACCATCCCAAGCTGTTGTTTTTTGCGTTTTTTGATCCTCCCAGGACCATGTTTCAGGTTCTGATTTTAAGAGCCAAAAAGAAGGGAGACTTGTTGAAGACGCGGGCATTAGGAATCTCCCTCTCCTTTTTTCGCTGACAGATCTAAGCTCTGGCTTCTTGGTCTAAGAGATCCAGTTTTTGTGGCGGGAGAAGCTTTTGATGAATGAGAGGCTCTGGCCATATCTTCTTTTTTTGAATCCATTAAAGAACGTATGTGATCAAAAAGGGTATGAATTGTATGTGACGGGAATTCACGTTGTTGTAATAAAAGGAGGCTGATATAAAAATCACAGAGAAAATCATGGGAGGATTTATAAAGGTTATATAATTGCAAAAGTAGGTCATTCTGCAATTTATTTGAGGCACGATCAAGGGCGTTTGTTAAATGAAAAGTTTCATAGTTAACAAGAGCATAGAGATAAAGGTAAGTAGACTGGAATTCATCGGAAAACTCTCCCATAGAATTTTTTTGGAAATAAGCAAGATTATTAAAAAAGGCGTGCCGACTTTTTGTGTCCTCAACTAAGTCTCTAAATTTTGACCTACATAAGTAGAAACGGCTTTGAAACGCGTCATCCTCTCGACGCAAACATCTTTTTATAATTGTTAAGTCAATTTCTAGAGAGTGGGGCTTCCTGGCCAAATAAAAAGAGGAGACCATGGGTTGGTTAGAAGAGGGACAGTCATGCGAATTTCTAAAAATAGAATCAGAAACGGACTTAAAAGGAGCATGAATTGAAGTTGACTCTGCTAAGAAGCGCAAATAATTTAAAATAGACCATTTTGATGAGAGAGAAATACCTCGATCTATTGTAAGGGTTTTCCAAATGGTATGTACAACATTTTTATAGCTTTGGGTAACCGGCACTCCATCTTTACCCATCCATGCCATATATTGAAAAGAAAATAGAGAATAAAGAAGAGCATACGTGCGGTTTCTATTGATGAGAACTTCAAAAGTTAATCTCTTCTTCTCTTTTCCTTGTATGTTTCTTTTAATTTTTATTATATCAGCGCATAAATTATCAAATTCTGCGCCTGCTGTGGCTGTATCTTTTTCAGTAGGGATAAGTTTTAAAATCCATTCATGGGCTGTGGGGAGGTTGGCATGAATATCTCTCTGGTAGGATGGGAGAGTATCTGTAAGGAGTCCCAGCTCCTCCCGACTAAATGTCCAAAGTTTAAACGGATCCTCTAAAGCATTTGGAAGAATTTGAGAAGTTTGTGGGAGGGAAGGTGCAGGAGGCACCCTGGCATCAAAATCTTTTCCTTGGAACAAAAGAGATCGTCTTGCGTCAGAATCTCGGGGTGCGGTTGGTGATGGAGACACCTTAGGAGAGGTTCTTTCTTTGCTAGAGTGTGCTTGGTCTCCTTGAGACGGGGAAAAATAAGGGTCTTGAGGAAAGGGAGAAGAAGGGATGGAGCTTGAATGAGAAGGAGATGGCCCCATGGCCCTCGCGGCAGCAGGGATAGAGCTTGCGGAATCTCTTTCTCCTAAAAAGGCAGGAGGATGAGCAGATGACCTTTGAGAACTCATGCCCCGGGGAGAAGCAGAGGCACCTTTTTGCGCAGGAAAAGAAAGATTTTCATGGGAGGTATAGGGAGAAGGTCTTACAGAAGGGGGACGGTAAGAAGATTCCCCTCCCCTAGAATGGTAGGATTGAGGGTGCGTGCTTGAAAGAGGCATCATGTGCTGAGGAGAGGAAGAAGCAGAAGCTCTTCTGTCTGTTTTTGTAGAAACGTGTGTGTATCCATCGGAGTTTTCCTCAAAATAAAGAGCATTATGGGTTCTTAATTCTGGTTCAGACGTCCATCTCCTAAACGCGCGCTGAGCAGTTCCAAAAGCTCCTTTTGCCTTTTCGAAAAAATCATCCATGCAAAAGCTCTTTTCCGCAAAGAAACAAAGAGCAATTGTTAAGATAAAGATTTTTAAACGGAAATTCATTCTATATTTCACAATATCTCAGAAAGTCACTGTTGATGATACAATCAGTACATCGGTTCTGTCGGATGGACAAGTTCATGACGGTTTCGCCACTCTTGCGTTACATAATTAACAATAAGAGTTTTGCGTATTCCTTTTATTGGACGAGGCTCAAATCCATGCCATGTTTTGTCGGAAGGAAAGAAACTCAAACCTGTATTACTTTCATAAGGAACAGTGGAATGATGCGTCTCGGCATCATAATAAATATCGGTGCCCCATCCAGAAGCATCTTCCTCTTTTGACAGATAAATAAGAAAAGTAAAAAGTTTAACACCAAGATCTGTATGAGGCGTGAGCCAAAATTTGTCTTTATCAATGGCATATTCAATGCGAAGAAGAGAGTCTTTTAAAGAAATATTCCCTTTTTTTTCAATGGCAGAGATAACCTCCGAAGACCGAAAAATATCCGCAACACGTTGAGCTGCGTCAAATTGAGAAATAAACGAGGGGGTAAAATATTGTCTTGTGGGATTAAATTCCTCACGTGTTCCCTTAACATAGGCTAAATCATATTCTTGAACAGGAATTTCAACAACATCAGAAACAAGAGAAGCGTCAAAAAAATTCTTCACAATCAAATGATCATAGGGATCCGTTCGGAAGGGCGTAGAATCCCATGATTTTATAAAAAGCGCTTTATCTGATTGAAAGGGTGAGGATGACATAAACATTTCCTTATCTTTTAGAGAACTGAAAGGGTAGCCTGATCTTCTTCCCTTAATTAAAAGTTTATTCTATTTTTCATAGAAATCATATCTTTATTATGAAAAATTGAACACGCTCTAAGCGATATCCTTTTCTTTAAGCATTTAATTTTTTTCGAGAGTGTGATGAAGTTGCTTTATGGTTCCATGTAAGCGCAAAAAAGAAAGCACTTATGAAAGCAGAAGCCGCAAAGATAATAAAGGCTGTATTCCAACCCCAAATATCTACAATTTTACCGACTCCAACACCTGAAAAAGCTGCACCAAGATACCCAAAGGTCCCGGTAAGGCCATTCGCAGCTCCAGCGGCTTTTTTGGAAGCAAAATCAGCGGCTGCAACCCCTTGTAGAATTTGAGGGCCACTGACAAAGAATCCAATTGCAAACATCACAAAAGCATTTAAAAAGCTTGAGCCTGTTGGAATTTGCCAAAGATAAAGAAGAAGCATCATTAAAATGATCATAAAAATAACACCCACAGGGCCGCGTCTTCCTCCAAATACTTTATCTGAGAGATATCCGGCCATAATTCCTCCAAAAATTGCAGCAATATCAAATCCCGCGACATCCCAGCTTGCTTTTGCAAGCGAGCTTCCTTTATTTTCTGTTAAGAAAGTAGGCGCCCATATTAAGAGTCCAAATCGGACAATATAAAAAAAGAGGTTGGCCCAACACATATACCAGACCAGATGATTCTTTAAGACCCGCGTAATAAAAATTTCTTTAAAAGAAAGTTTGCTTTCCTCTGTTTCGGGCGGAAGAGTCTCATTGTTTTTGCGGGCGGTGTGTTCTTCAATGGAAGAGAAACCAAGAGATTCTGGCGTGTCACGTAATCCTTGAAAGAGAATAAAAGCAAAAATCATAACCATAACGGCTGGTACAAAAAAGACAGAGCGCCATCCAAATTGTTCCAAGAGATAGGCTCCTGCAACAACGGTAATGACAGCGGTCCCGATTTGGTGAGAAGAATTCCATATTGCCCATCGTGTTCCAAGTTGGTTTGGGGGGAACCAATGTGTTAAAAGACGTTGACAAGGGGGGGACCCCATGGATTGGAAACAAGCATTTAATGTCCAAAGAATGATAAAAGGATAGAAGCTCGAGATAAATCCCATGAAAAAACAAGCACATCCTGAAAGAAAAAGACCAATAGACATGAAATATCGTGCATTTGATCGATCGCTAAAGGTTCCGCTTACGGCTTTTCCAACGCCATAAACGATGGCAAAGCTTGTTGAAATCCAACCGAGTTCAGTCTTTGTATATCCAAATTCTGCAGTTAAAGCTGTCATAGCGATGGGTAGGTTTTGTCTGACGAGATAAAAAGCTGCATATCCAAAAATAAGAGAAAAAAGAATACGCCATTGCCAATATCTAAAATCTTTTTTTAGATAACTGTCTGTGATTTTATTTAAAAGAGTTTGTTTGGAAGGCATTTGAGCATGTTTCGGATCTAGGGGTGTAAAAGAAGAAGCATTGTTTGTTCTCATGGCATATAATCTCAAAATTAGAGGTTAAAAGGAAGAGAAGACCCTAGGGAAATTCCTTCGGTACTAACGTTGCATCTATAACAAAAAGCTTCAACACCTAAATGTAAAGCTCTTTTTAAGGTGACAGCATAAACAGGATCGATTTCTTCTGCAACTGTAAAACAACCAAGGTCTGATCTTTGCACAATATACAGCATAATTGCGCGATATCCTTGTTCTTTAAGAGCGATAAGTTCAAGAAGATGTTTTGTCCCACGGGTTGTAACCGCATCTGGAAAGGCTGCCTTACCATTTAGATTAAGATGGACATTTTTAACTTCGACATAACAGGGGGGGTCTTTAAAGTTTGTTAGTAAAAAGTCAATTCTTGAGTTTTTACCGCAGGGAACTTCTGTCTTAAAAGAGGTATAAGGAATAAAAATCTCGAGTTCTTTATTAAGGAGGGCGTCTTTAACCAAAAGATTAGGAAGATGGGTATTAACACCGACAAGTTGTTTATTTTCTTGAGAAATTTCCCAAGTATATGCTAGTTTTCGTTGAGGATTGAGTGAATTTCGGATCCAGATTTGAGTGCCGGGTGTTTGAACGCCCTTCATGCTTCCTGAGTTAGGACAATGAACGGTTAGCTTTTCACCTGTTTGTGAATGGATTACATCCGCGAGGAAACGTTTATAACGTTTAATTAAATGAGCAGGTTCAAGAGAAGGAAGAAAGCGCATGGAGAGATTTTTTCAGTTGACAAATACGTTGTGAAACATTTCAATCCTTATAAAGGAAAAATTATCTTATGACTTTAGAAACACCGCCGAATGCTCCTTCAAAAAAGCAAGAATCAGCGCGAGAAAAAAAGAAATCTCAGGTGAGCCCTCAGGAGGGAGAACTTTTTCCTGAAGTTTCTTTTAAAGCATGTCTTCTTGTGATTGGCAATGAAATCCTCTCTGGGCGTACGCAAGATCTTAATGTCCAATTTCTTGGTGAGACTTTAAGCCGCTATGGGATTGATCTTAAAGAAGTTAGAATTATTCCTGATGAAGAAAATACAATTATTGATCATATAAAAGAAGTTAAAAATCTTTATGATTATGTCTTTACAACAGGGGGAATTGGGCCGACGCATGATGATATTACGACAGACTGTGTCGCACGGGCTCTTGGTCTTCCCATTATAGAAGATGAGGAAGCTCTTAAACGTCTTGAGGCACATTATAAAGACCGTTTAAATGAAACCCATAAGAGAATGGCACGTGTTCCATTTGGGAGCCGATTGATTGATAACCCTATTACAAGCGCGCCAGGTTTTTTTATTCAGAATATCTATGTTTTAGCTGGTGTTCCTCGAATTATGAGAGCCATGGTTATGTCCCTTCTTCCTATTTTAAAAGGAGGAACCCCTATTGTTAGCCAGAGCATTTCATGTACTTTGGGAGAAAGTCTCTTGGCTGAAGATCTCAAAAAGTTACAAGAACGATATCCAACTTTTGATATTGGCATTTATCCTTTTTTTCGGCCAGAAGGACAAGGAACAACGCTTGTTGTGCGTGGGAAACACATTAAAACGATTGAAAGAATCGTTGGTAAACTTAAAGATCTTATTCTTAACCATGGAGGCAGTCCTGAAACTGATGTTAGTCTTCTTTTTAAAGAATCTTCTTCTCAAAAATCCTTTTTTAAACGTTTGAAAGCGGAAGAGGAGGGAACACATTTTTTAATGTCTTCTTTTGAATGGGGAAAATCTTATTTTCTGAAAGCAAAAAAACAAAATGGAATTTTTCTTATTATTGGAGGACTGATTCTTGGTCTTATAGGGATTTTGTTTTTAGGAAATAACTCCCCATCTCCTCAATATGTGCAAAAACCTTTTTTTGAAAACAATCAAGTTGTTGAAACCGAAAATTGACATCTTCTCCCCCTTAAAAGAGAGAAATTCCTTAAACTTACGCAACGCGCTGATTTAAAGGTGGTTCCTGCTTCATCGAAGCTGCCTTCTCTGTTTTTAACAGAGTTGGTCTTACCTCTTCTCCACAGACTAACACGACATGCCCTACCGCTAATATATTCTTTGCTGCATTTACATCCGCATGATCTGTGTGTCCACACGACTAACATTTAAAAGAAAGAAGTTTTCTTTATAGTGAGGTACTTGAAAACTCTTTCCTTTAAGATAAGAAATCCAATTAAGATTTTGTTTTGAAGAAATTTTAATAAAGGAGAGGGAGACTCTTAATCTAAAGACTTGACAAGAAAGCCTGAGAAGCTGCAAAAAGAACCTCAAGTTTTATATTTTTGGCCCAGGTGGCGGAATTGGTAGACGCGCTAGATTCAGGTTCTAGTGAACGTATGTTCATGGAAGTTCAAGTCTTCTCCTGGGCACCATTTTAGGTTAAAGTTTCTAAGGGGAGCTTGTTAAATGATTTTTTATTTCTTGAATCATTCATAAGACCTCTGACAAGAAATATTAAGGAACTGGATCTTAGCAACGCATAGGTTTGATATGAAAATATATCTTCATCAAAATGATCTTCCGTCTGACCTTAATTTCGTATCAGAAAATTTTAAAGGAGAAATTGCAGTTGATACAGAAGCAATGGGCCTTAAAACGGAGCGAGATCGATTGTGTCTTATTCAAATTTCTGAAGGCAATGGAGAGTGTCATTTGGTTCAATTTTTACCAGAAGGTTTTTCTTCTTTAAAAACACCTAATCTTAAAAGACTTTTTGAGAATCCAAATGTTTTAAAGATTTTTCATTTTGCAAGATTTGATGTGACGATTATAAAAAAATATCTTGATATCACAATCGCACCACTTTTTTGTACAAAAATAGCTTCAAAGATTGCACGTACTTACACGGACCAACATGGGCTTAAAAATTTATGTAAGTTTTTTTTAAATCTTGAAATTTCAAAAGAACAACAAACTTCTGATTGGGGAAATCCAGTCTTAACGCAAGAACAACTTTCTTATGCTGCAACAGATGTTTTATATTTACATAAGTTGAAAGAAGCTTTAACGACTCTTTTGATCCGAGAGGGGCGTCTTGAATTAGCGGAAGGATGTTTTGTCTTCTTACCGACAGTTGCATCTTTAGAAGCTCAAGGCTTTAATGCTGATGAAATTTTAAAGTATTAAAATAAGAAAGGGAATTGATGACATCTCCTTCCACCTCAACATTAAAAGATCTCGACGTTGCACAAAATGTGTTGCAAAAAGAAATTGAAGGTCTCTTGGCACTTTCCAAGTCTTTAGATGGATCGTTTGTGGAAGCTGTAAATATTATTTCACGTCTTACAGAGGGACGCATCATCGTTAGCGGTATGGGAAAAGCAGGACATGTGGGTCGTAAAATTGCGGCCACACTTGCATCAACGGGAACACCATCTTTTTTTGTGCATCCCGCGGAGGCAAGCCATGGAGATTTAGGAATGATTACGCCTAAAGATGGCGTGATTGCTCTTTCAAATTCTGGTAAAACGCGAGAACTTCTTGACCTTTTAGAGTATACAAGACGAATTGGTGTTCCTTTAATTGCAGTAACACAAGATATGACAAGCGATTTGGCAAAAGCGGCGACGGTCTCACTCTTGCTTCCAAAGGTTTTAGAAGCTTGTCCAAATGGACTTGCTCCAACAACATCAACGATTATGATGATGGGAATTGGGGATGCTTTAGCTGTGGCGCTTCTTGTAAAACGTGGGTTCTCAGCGCACGATTTTAGACGGTTTCATCCTGGGGGTGCACTCGGGAGAAAACTGTTAACGTGTGCAGATCTTATGCATCAAGGAGAGGAAATTCCTCTTATAAAAATTGGGTATCACATGAACGAAGCCCTTTTAGTCATGTCTGAGAAAAGATTTGGATGTGTTGGAGTGGTTAATGATCATCGTCATTTGGTCGGAATTATTACGGATGGTGATGTAAGGCGTCATATGTCTCCTCATTTATTTGAGCAAAAGGTTGAAGATATAATGACATCAAATGTTCAGACTGTTTTACCGGAAAGTTTAGCTGTTGAAGCATTATCCCGTATGCAAACGAAAGCTATTACGGCCGTTTTTGTAATGGGGCCTTCCTTAATACCAATAGGAATTTTGAATATTCATGATTGCCTAAAGGCGGGCTTAATATGAGGAGAACTCCAAAATCCCTTAAAAGAGCTTTAAAGCACCAGAAACGATTAAGTCTCTTAAAACTGTTTATATTGGCAGGCGTTGTCCTGACCGTTTTTTTGATCCTGCTTATGTCCTATTATTTCAACCATAAGAATAGTTCTCTTCAAGAAAACAAAAAAAATGAATCTTCAAAAGAGATTACGGAAAGGCAGATTTTAGAACCTCATTTTGAAGGGGTAGATGAAAAAAACCAACCCTATCACGTTAAAGCACAGTATGCGACGCAAACCTCTGAAGAACAGGTTGATTTAAATTACCCTGAGGGAGAGTTGCTTCTAACCAATGGTGAAAAATTAGAAATTAGAGCAAATGCCGGTGTTCTAACAGATCAAAATAAACGTCTTGATCTAGAAGGAGATGTAAAACTTAATTATGCGCATTGTCGTGTTGTAACACATGAAGCTCATGCGAACTTAGAAACAAAAAAGATTGAAGGAGGAGAAGTACATTCTCTTTGTCCAGAGGGTGTCATTAAGGCTGGTGCTTTTAGCGTGGATCATAATCAAGGGATTGTGACATATAAAAAACGTCCCCATCTTGTTCTTTATGAAAATGTTAAAAAGCCTTCTTCTCAGTAAAAATGGAGCGTTTAGATGCAAATCTTTTTACCCTTTCTTCTGTTGGTCATGTGTTTTTTGGGGAGTCAGGTCCAGATCAGTTGGGCGAGTACTTCTGAAGTTGAACCTATTCATATTGAATCAGATCAAATGAATTATGATATGAAACAAGATACAGCGGAAGCAGTCGGATCTGCGTGGGCAATTCAAGGAGATAAAAAAATTGAAGCAGATCGATTTATTGTAAAATTTCAAGAAAACAAATTATCTTCTTCTTCTCTTGATAAGGCGTCAAAAAGTGTCCAAGAAATTATGGCAACAGGCCATGTTCATATCATTTCTTCAACTGAAGAAATAATTGGCACATCAGCAATATATAATATAAATACACAAATATTAATTGTATTTGGCGATAATATTCTCCTAACCTCTCCCAAAGGTTCCGTTAGAGCGCATAAAAGTCTTTCTTATGATCAAAAAACTCAAAAAGTTATTGCTTTAGGGAATGTTGATGTCATTGCGGAGAATTATGCAATGAATGCACCTAAGATTAGTGTTCACTTTAAAAAAACAGCCCAAGCCCACCCTCATAATTCCCAAGAGTCATTAATTTTAAATTCTCTAAAAGCAGAAGGGGGAGTCGTCCTTAAAAGCCAAAACTATATTTCTGAATCAAATCAAGCAAATTATAGCGCGCTCACAGGTATTGTTGATCTAATCGGGAATGTAAAAATAACTGATGGTAAAAATATTTTTGAAGGGCCTTGCGGGGAATATAATGAAAAAACAGGGAAAAGTCGTCTTGTGACATGTTCTTCTAACCAGCTCAAAGATGAGAGAAGCCGAGTTCCCAAGGGTCGTGTTAGGGCTCTTTTGTATACAACTGCGAAAAAAATTCCATAATGTGTAAAAGGAAATAAAATGTCTGAATTTAATGGTGTCATCAACTCTGAGGAAGAAGATCATAAGCTTGGGCTTTTTGTGAATCACCTTGGGAAATCTTACGGCAAAAGACTTGTTGTTCGGGATGTAAGTTTAAATGTAAAACGGGGAGAAGCTGTTGGATTATTAGGACCCAATGGCGCTGGGAAGACATCTTGTTTTTATATGATTATGGGCTTATCAAGACCCGACTATGGAACTATTATTATAGATGATCATGATATTACACAGCTTCCCATGTATCAACGTGCACGACTTGGAATAGGATACCTTCCGCAAGAGTCTTCTGTTTTTAGGGGGTTGAGTGTTGAGGATAACATTAAGGGCGTTCTCGAAGTCACCGAAACGGATGAAGAACATAGAGAGGCCAGATTAGAAGAGCTTTTAGCGAGTTTTTCTCTTGTTCATTTGAGAAGTGCGAATGCACTTGTTCTCTCGGGAGGGGAACGCAGACGGCTTGAAATAGCGCGTGCGCTTGCTGCGCATCCTCATTTTATTTTATTGGATGAGCCTTTGGCTGGCATTGACCCCATTGCTGTACGTGAGATACGTGAAATCGTTGCGCACTTAAAAGATAATGGGATTGGTGTTTTAATTACGGATCATAATGTCCGAGAAACACTTGGAATTGTGGATCGGGCTTATATTATGCATGATGGAAGCATTTTAACGGAAGGTGTTCCTGAGTATGTCATTAATAATGAAGAAGTTCGGCGCGTTTATTTAGGGGACAGTTTTAGGCTTTAAAATTTTTAGAAGGCTTTTCTATTTTAATTTTTAGTCTTCCTTGTTTTTATTCTTGAAAGGAAAAAGGTTTAAAGCATTTTTCAAATTTAATAATGGAATAGACTATTCTTTAAAAAATTCTTTCTTATAAGCGTGGTTTTTCAATTAAATGTCCATTCTTCTTGAAAAAAGAGAGCTTTGGCTTTTATATAAGAATATAATTTTTTTTAAATTTAGGTATTTTATTTATATAGAATTAAAAATGGGAATTTAGAATGAGAGCTTTTCTTTTAACTTTAATGTGCTTATTTTTTGTCCAGGCGAGTTCTGCCGTTAAAGATCTTCCTGATCTTACAGATGCCCAGATGAGTGCTTTTAACTATGAAGTAAAACGCCATGGAAGCACTCTTCGAGGAGTTGCGAAGCTTTCTTTCATAAAAATGAGGGGTATTGATTTTGACCGAGATATGTTAAGAGCTGCTGAAATTAATGTGTATCGGCGTTTTGCAGAAGCTTCAAATATACAGGCGCTTGAAGACGTTTGGAGAGAATATGATCCTCATTGGGGTTCACTAGATGTTCCTATAAATCAAAATATTTTTTTAATAAGTCAAGCTTATGCAGTTACACGTATTGCTAAGATCTTGACAATTGAAGGGTGCAAACCTCATGGAGAAGACTTGGTCTCCTGGCGAAATTTTATTGTCCGCAAATTGTATGAAATAACAGATGGAGCACTCCTTAAAGCAGGGACTTCAGAAATAAATAGAAAATGGCATGCTTTTCAACGATATGCACGGACTTATATAGGTCTTATTCTTGGAAATATTGGAGATCGTGGCCTTCATCTTGAAAGTGAAGACAAAAGACCGCTTTTTCAAGAATCTTGGAATGCTTTTGAAAAGGCTAAAAAAAACAGCACCAGTAAACGTCTTGCGCTCTTTCAGTTGTACTTACTGACTGTTAAAAACTTTATTCCGGAAGGATATGATGAGCATACAATAAAAATTAAAATTGAAGATCTAAAAGTAAAATATAATACAGTAAAAGAGTCCACAACATCCAGGAGAACTTCTTTCTTGAGACCTCCCGTTCTTAAAACTTCTGAAGAAGCCAGAAATTTTACGGAAGGTGTTGCCCCTGGCACAGAAAGAGAACGCCATACGAGAGGAGGTCTTTTTGGAGAAAACATCCGCAGTAAAGTTGAAGCCGTACTTCAAGCTCTCGAATTAGAGAGCGTAGAAGGGGAAGAAAACACTCTGGAAACAGCCTCTGCTTCAGCGGGTGACGGAGATAATGGACATGGATTAAGGGAAGAGGATGAATCTGCGGATAATGAGAGGGAAAGTCATCCTGCTCCCGGGACACATCAAGGAAGTGCAGGCGCCTCCGAAGGAGATTTGAGACATTTAAGCCAGAGGGTTGCAGATTTCCAGCCTTCTGTGGCTTCTCATTTTTCAGAGTCAGGAGCATCCAGTCCAAGGACACCGCCAAGTTCTAGCTCTTTTATGGACGGGCCTTCCCATACACCATCTGGAAGAATTTCATTGGCGGGTTACCTGAGAGGCGTTCGAGAGGAGCTTGCAAGCTCTCTTGGAACTCCTGCAGCTGCTGCAGCTCTTCCTATGGAAGAAATTAATGACGGAAATGTCCATGATCCCCTTGGAGCATCAACGAATTTTGCTTCTCCTTTTACGTTAAGGGAAAGGGCAGAAGAAAAAGGTCGAAATCCTAATCTTACTCAGTCTCTTGAAGATGTTAGAATAAGAGATAAAGATCATGCCGTTCCGCAAAGCTCAAGATCTGAGTTTTTGCATCATCTTATGGAACAAGATGAAGATTATATCCCTGGTGCAGCTGTACGTACCCATGAGCCATCTGATGGAGACAGCCGCGTACTTTTAGGGGCAGCTCCTGCATCTTTTGGAGGGGCACAGGCAAGAGATTATGATTTAGATGAGGAAGAAGAGGACTCTGATTCAGAAAGTGAGTTCTCTCATTCTGATGAAGATTCTCCAGAAGAAGATTCAGAAGACGAAAGAGAACATTTATCTCCTCACAAAAAAATGAAATCGCCTGAATCAAACGCAGCAATTCAAAAATATATGGCAGAAAATTCTCAAACACTTAGAAAAGAACTTCTGGATATGCGGGCGGAAGGAAAACAGGCATCCGCTCAGTTGATTGCTTATATTGAAGAAAAGTCACAAGAGAAGTTTTCAACTTGGACAGCAGCCTATAAAATACTTAACGATTTTCTAAAGCACGATGAAATAGAACATTCAGCTTCAGTTTTTGATGCATATTTGAGTGCAAATGAGCTGGATCTTGTTGCAAAAATTCGTTTGTGGATAAAGGAAGCGAGAACGCAGAAAATTGAACTTTCAAGCCGTGCGATAGCAGAACGTATTGTTGTAGAAGAGAACTTAAATATAAGGATTTTCTCGCGGCAACTTCAAAAACTTTTATTCTTTTTTGAGAAAAATAATATTAAAAATAATACTAAAAAAGAAACAATTTTAGATTTTTTAAATTCTCAAGAAGAGGGTACATTAAAGGATCTATTCGTTACGTTTAGTAAGAAATTTGAAAAAGATTTAAAATCGCAGCAAGTTCATAAAAGAAATTTTATTCCTTTGTTAAGACAAAAACTTGAAAATTTCTCTAAATCTTTCCAATTTGAAACAGAAAGTAGAGCGCGTGCTTATATAATGTCCCATCTTCCATCCTTTGGATTAGAATTGCCTGGTCAACATGCCAAAACTTATATGTCTAAATTCTTAAGAAACCCAAATCATATTGGTTTTGTAAGGCAAGAAATTCTAAATATTGCTTCTTTATGGGGCTCTCATGATAAAACTTCCTTAGTCAAACAATTTGAGAGGAATGCAACTCTGTATGCACGGCGTATGTATGGTGATGCAGCTGAGGTCTGCGTATTTAATAACGAGCGTGTAGGAAAAAGCCGCTTAATAAAATTATATAAGCGGCATGTTATAAAAGATGGAGAAACTTATCAACTAAAGCCTTTAGAAGGAAAAGAGAAAAGAAAAGCTTAAAGCCTTTTAATAAAAGATTTACAAACTTAAAGGTTTCTGATTTTTTTTTCAGAAACCTTAATTTTTTTTCTGGAAAATCCAATGGTTTTTAATTATTTTTTGAGGATAAAAGAAGGGGTTAAGAAAAATTTTTTCACAAAAAAAGTTTTTTTTATAAAAAAACCTTGAAAAAAGTGTTGACGCTTCCTAAATAATCAGATATACAACCCCTCACACCAACTTTAATGAGTTGTGTCCTGAGCTTTTTAGCTCTTGAGGTATTCGATCTTTGATAGTGTAAATATGTAAGATTATTAGGTACTCCAATGCTTTTTTAAATGTATGCATATACATTAAAAAAAGTAATTATGAGAGAAAATAATTTCGTTTATAGATACTGAGCTACGGTATTTATAAAACAAACAGAGATTTATCTCTGTATACGATGAAATAGGTATCAAGCGCATAAGGGCGTTAGGTGGATGCCTTGGCATTGAGAGGCGATGAAGGACGTGGCAGGCTGCGAAAAGCCACGGGGAGCTGTCAACAAGCTTTGATCCGTGGATGTCCGAATGGGGAAACCCACCGCATTGCGGTATTACATTTTGAATATATAGAAATGTAAAGCGAACCTGGGGAACTGAAACATCTAAGTACCCAGAGGAAAGGAAATCGAATGAGACTCCGTTAGTAGTGGCGAGCGAACGCGGACCAGGCCAGTAGTCTTTAAGTAAAAACCAGAACTGTTTGGAAAAGCAGGCTATAGTGGGTGATAGCCCCGTATGGGTAAAAAGCTTAAAGATTCTAGAGTAGGGCGGGACACGAGAAATCCTGTCTGAACACGGGGGGACCACCCTCCAAGCCTAAGTACTCCTCAGTGACCGATAGTGAACAAGTACCGTGAGGGAAAGGTGAAAAGCACCCCGATGAGGGGAATGAAATAGACCTGAAACCAAACGCCTACAAGCAGTCGGAGCGAAACGAGGCAACTCGGGTTCGTGACGGCGTACCTCTTGCATAATGGGTCAGCGAGTTCGTTTATGTAGCAAGCTTAAGCCGATAGGTGTAGGCGCAGCGAAAGCGAGTCTGAATAGGGCGATAAGTTACATGAATGAGACCCGAAACCGAGTGATCTAGCCATGGGCAGGCTGAAGGTGCGGTAACACGTACTGGAGGGCCGAACCCACGTTTGTTGCAAAAAATGGGGATGACCTGTGGCTAGGGGTGAAAGGCTAATCAAACTCGGAAATAGCTGGTTCTCCGCGAAATCTATTTAGGTAGAGCGTCGTGTATTACTACCGGGGGTAGAGCACTGGATGGGCTAGGGGGGAGCGATCCTTACCAAACCCAACCAAACTCCGAATACCGGTAAGTACAGCACGGCAGACAGACTATGGGTGCTAAGGTCCGTAGTCAAAAGGGAAACAGCCCTCACCGCCAGCTAAGGTCCCCAAGTTATGGTTAAGTGGGAAAGGATGTGGGAAGACCAAGACAGCTAGGAGGTTGGCTTAGAAGCAGCCATCCTTTAAAGAAAGCGTAATAGCTCACTAGTCTAGACAAGTCGTCCTGCGCCGAAAATGTAACGGGGCTAAAACCATACACCGAAGCTGCGGCTGCATCTACGTCAGTGGATGCGGGGTAGCGGAGCGTTCTGTAAGCCTGTGAAGGTGTTCCGTAAGGAGCGCTGGAGGTATCAGAAGTGAGAATGCTGACATAAGTAGCGTTAAAGCAGAGTGAGAAACTCTGCCACCGAAAGTCCAAGGGTTCCTGCGCAAGGTTAATCCGCGCAGGGTAAGCCGGCCCCTAAGGCGAGGTCGAGAGACGTAGTCGATGGGAATGAGGTTAATATTCCTCAGCTTGCTTAGAGTGACGAAGGCCGAAAGTTGTTCGTGGTTATTGGATTCTGCGAGCAGCCTGGGACTTCCAGGAAATAACTCAAGCGTTATAAACCGTACCCCAAACCGACACGGGTGGACTGGTAGAATATACCTAGGTGATTGAGAGAATGATGTTGAAGGAACTCGGCAAATTAACCCCGTAACTTCGGAATAAGGGGTGCCTCTTCTTGGGCAACCAGGAGGGGGTGGCACAGAATTGGGGGTGGCGACTGTTTATCAAAAACACAGGGCTCTGCAAACTCGTAAGAGGATGTATAGGGTCTGACGCCTGCCCGGTGCTGGAAGGTTAAAAGGAGGAGTGCAAGCTCTGAATTGAAGCCCCAGTAAACGGCGGCCGTAACTATAACGGTCCTAAGGTAGCGAAATTCCTTGTCGGGTAAGTTCCGACCCGCACGAATGGCGTAACGACTTCCCCACTGTCTCCAACATCAACTCAGCGAAATTGGATTCTCCGTGAAGATACGGAGTACCCGCGGTTAGACGGAAAGACCCCGTGCACCTTTACTATAACTTTGCAGTGGTGTTAGGGAGTGACTGTGTAGGATAGGTGGGAGCCTATGAAGCAGGAGCGCCAGCTCTTGTGGAGGCGTCCTTGAAATACCACCCTGTCACTCTTTGACATCTAACTGAGGTCCGTAACCCGGATCCAGGACCCTGCATGGTGGGTAGTTTGACTGGGGCGGTCGCCTCCCAAAGAGTAACGGAGGCGCGCGATGGTAGGCTCAAGCTGGTCAGAAATCAGCTGTTGAGTGCAATGGCAAAAGCCTGCCTGACTGCAAGACTCACAAGTCGAGCAGAGACGAAAGTCGGTCATAGTGATCCGGTGGTCCCGAGTGGAAGGGCCATCGCTCAACGAATAAAAGGTACGCCGGGGATAACAGGCTTATCTCCCCCAAGAGTTCACATCGACGGGGAGGTTTGGCACCTCGATGTCGGCTCATCACATCCTGGGGCTGGAGAAGGTCCCAAGGGTTTGGCTGTTCGCCAATTAAAGTGGTACGTGAGCTGGGTTCAGAACGTCGTGAGACAGTTCGGTCCCTATCTGCCGTGGGTGTAGGAAAATTGAGAGGACTTGTCCCTAGTACGAGAGGACCGGGATGAACGCACCTCTGGTGTACCAGTTGTGGCGCCAGCCGCATCGCTGGGTAGCTAAGTGCGGGCGAGATAACCGCTGAAAGCATCTAAGCGGGAAACTTTCCTCAAAACGAGTTTTCCCTATGAGAGTCGTGGTAGACCACCACGTTGATAGGTCAGGTGTGGAAGCGCTGTAAGGCGTGGAGCTAACTGATACTAATTTACTCCATCGGCTTGATATCTATTCGTGTGCAGAGATAAATTTCTGACATAAAAAAGTACCTTTAATCTTACATAATCAAAGAACAACAATAAGCTGTTCTTAGACGACTTGGTGGCCATAGCGAAGATGTAACACCCGATCCCATTCCGAACTCGACCGTGAAACGCTTCAGCGCCGATTGTACTATGTCTTAAGGCATGGGAGAGTAGGACACTGCCAAGTCTTCTAAGAGCAGTTTTTTGTTTTTTAAAGACTTAAAATATAGAAAAAACATAATCCCTATAAATTTATTTAGTACATAATAAAAAATGTTCATTTTAATCTTTCATATTATGTGAAAAGAGGACTGGATATGCACATTATAACAATTGATAATGATCCTAAAAAATCTTTGAGCACAAAAGCATTACCCATTTCAGAAAATGAAAAAGGCTTGAAAGAAGCAAAAATAATTACGGAACATCTTATTAAGACATTAACGCCTCTTATGCCTGCGGCAGGACTTGCGGCACCTCAGATCGGATTTTTAAAAAGGATATTTATTTATAGTTGGGATCGTTCTTTGACAAATTTAGAAGCTGCTCTAAATCCCAGGTTTGAAAAGTTAGATGAAAAAATTAATACAAGATGGGAAGCATGTTTTTCAACCATCTTAGGAAGCCCACCTTATAAAATTGCTTTTGTTCCGCGCCCTACGAATATTCTTGTAACATATAAAACTTTAGAAGAGACGATTAAACATCTTATCTTAGAAGGTTTTGCAGCAAGGGTCTTTCAACATGAATATGATCATTTAGAAGGCATCAAAAATATTAATCGACCTGATATAGAAGTAAAATCCTTTGAGACAAAGGAAAAGCTTCTCGGATTTATGAATGAAGTTAAAAGGAATGATAAAATAGAATACATTGAGCCAAAAATTCACAAAATTTAGCTTTTTGTTAAAGCTTTTTTTAAAAATATTTTTAATAGAAGGCTAATACTATTTCCATAAATTAAAATAACAAGTATGATGTTCTGCAAATGGAAGC
>JAFEBT010000018.1 GCA_018242545.1 Pseudomonadota bacterium | reverse complement strand
CTCTTTTCTTTTTAAAAGTCTATTTGTTATTTTAATTTATGGAAATAGTATTAGAAGAACATGAGGAAGATGTACCGGATTCTCCGAGTATTAAACAATGGCTTACCAAAGGAAAAGTTGTTTTAGCAGAGCTTATAGGAGACAAAGCTATTTTAGGGGCTATGCATAGCAATGAGGAAGATACAAACACAGCATATGAGCGTGTGTTAAATCATGAAGATATATGGAATGATGCGGTAGAAATTATTGGAAGGGGATATGCTGACGAAAGAAGACATAAAATTTGGCTTGAGGTTTATCCTGAAGACGAGGAATAATTTTTAAATTTTTTACTTAAAATTCATTTAAAAAGTAAAGAGATAAAGAGGGGAATGTTTTTGTTCCTTAGGGCGGGCTTATTGTTTAAGTTTGATAAATCTTCCCTCTTTAGAATCAGAAGTATCCATCAAGGTTCAATGACACGACAGTTTTCTTTCTGCGCTCTCAGGGTACGACATGCTTTAAGCGCTTCTTTCTTCGAAAGGCCAATAAATCGAATTGAAAAATTCTTTTTCGACCCTTTCTTCTCTGTTTTTAAAACCCTTAATCGATTAACTTTGAGGAAAGAAGGATACGTTTGTGCAAGTCTTTTTCCCTCTTCCTTTGCTTTGGAGGAAGAGGGAAGCGTTGCAATTTGTATACTCCATTTTTTTGAATCAATGCTCTTTTCTTTTTTAGAAGAAGAGCGCGTTATGTTTTTCTGCGCTTGTGGTTCAGACTGAGAAGTTTCAAAAGAGGGAAGATCCTGTGTCTTTCCAAAGGGAGAGTCTTTGAGAGTTTTCTTAGCAAGTGATTTCTTTGTATCCTTTAATGAAGCTTTCTTTAAAGGCTTTTCTTTTGTTGAAAATTCTTCAATAGCATCTAATACTTCTTTTTCATCCCTTTCGAGGGCTTCGGACAGACGCGCTTCAAAAGAAGAAGGCTCCTCACTCTTTTTTAAAGGAACAACTTTTTGGTCTTTCTTTAGAGGTGTTTTTTGAAGACAATGAGAGGATTTAGGATTGTCTAAAAGAGAACAAAGTTGTTTCTCAAATTCTGGTGAGAGATCTTTTTCAGAAGAAGGAGGTGCTTCTTCAAAAATTTCTTGTAAATCCTCAAGATCAAAAACATCTTCTTCTGGAAAAGATTTCGTTTCAGGAGAAATTTGTTTTTTAGAAGAAATGTTTTTTGATTTCTTTTCAAGAATTTCAAATCCTTTATCAAGAAGTGCACTTGTTTTTTGATTTCTTTCTAAAGGTGTGCGCGCGCCCAAAACAACAGCAATAACCCGCATATTTCCACGTTTTTCTGAAGCTGATAAATTAAATCCAACGGCGCCTCCCCCATATCCCGTTTTAAGACCATCGACACCTTTTTTCTTTTTTAGGAGGGAATTGTAATTCGGAAAAGTTGTCCCACGATAGACAAATTTCTGTGTTGAAAAAAATTTATAATATTGAGGAAAATCTTTCATAAGAAGGCGTGAAAGTTTCGCTATATCAACAGCTGTTGTCACTTGCCGACGATCGACAAAACCTTGCGGTGTGTCAGGCCAACCTGAAGCATTAATACAAACAGTTTTTGTGAGACCTAATTTTTGAGCTGTACGATTCATAAGTTCAGTAAATTTTTTCTCAGAGCCAGCAATAGCCTCTCCCAAGACAACTGCAGCATCATTGGCAGATTTTGTAAGTGCTCCGAGAAGAGCATCCCTTACAGAAATGGTTTGCCCAGCTTTTAATCCAAGTTTTGTGGGTTTTTGTTGGGCGGCATGTTGAGAAATTTTAAGCTGATCTGTAAAATGAAGTTTCCCCCGTTTTAACTCAGAGAAAACAATATAAACAGTTAAAAGCTTTATTGTAGATGCGGGGCATCTAAGACTATTCGCGTTTTCTTCATAAAGAAGCTGTCCCGTAGTCGCATCCATTACAATAGCTGTAAGACGTTTGTTTTTTTGAGGAATTAATTTCCTTGAAATTTTAACAGATTTTTTTTGCGCTTGTGTATTTTTATAGGGCAAGAAAGATAAGGCGATTCCTAAAGAAATCCCTCCTATTAAAACCCATGAATATAAGCGCATAAAGAAAAACATAAAAGTTGAAACACTAAAGTTAGGATGGTTTGTTAGAAGGAGCAGAAGAGGCCAGAAAAGACTCAAGCGAAATATTTAAGGTAGTTTGTTCTGCATTTTGAAGTTTATTAAGGAGAATAATGGCTTGTGATGTCCAAGAGGACGTCCAAGGTCTATTTTTATCAAGTTCTTGGATTTCATGCACTCCAAAACCTTGAGATTGGTAGATTTCGTAGAGTGTGATCTCTTGCCCTTCCTCTTGGATTAAAAATATAAGTCCTTCTTGGGATTTCCCAATTATACGTGCTTTGTGAAGTTTATTAAGAATTTTTTCAAATTCTTCTCCCGAAATTTTAATTTCATTGAGAATATCTTGGCTTGAAATCCCCGTTTTTTGGTTCTTATGGATCACCTCTATAATCTTAAGCGCATTCAGAAATATATGTTCTGTAGAAAGTAAGAAAAGAAACCTTATGGGTGGAAGATTCCCAAAATCTGGAAGGGAAGCCGTTATTTGAGCTCCAAAAAGAACAAGTGACCAAAAAATATACATCCATACAATGAAGAGAGGAAGCGTTGAGAGCGTTTTATATATAAATTGATAAGAGGGTAAGTATGTAATATACGATAAGAAAAGATGACGGGAAATTTCAAGTGTAAAAGCTGCGATAAAAGCCCCAAAAATAGCATGCATAAAGCGGACTTTATGATTTGGGATAATAAGATAAATAAGCGTAAAAATAATAAAAAGCGTAAAGAATGGCAAAAATAAAGTTAATCCTTGAGTGAAAGACCCTTTTAGAAGAGGATGGGTAGAAAATTCTGAAATGGCAGATAAAAAGATGTTAATGCCAACACCTGCAATAATCGGACCTAAGGTAATCAGAGCCCAAAAGGCGAGAATGCGTTGTAAAAAACTTCGTGGGTATTCAACGGACCAGATAATGTTAAATGTTTTCTCAATTGTTGTAAAAACAAACATAATGGAAGCAATAAGAAGGACTGTGCCAAGGGTATCTAAGTGCTGTGTGTTGGTTATAAAAATATTAAGATTATCAATGAAGACGTGACTTGAATCCAAAAGAAGATGAGAAAACAAATAGGTAAGAACGTATTGTTGAATGTTTTTTAGCGAAGAAAAGGAAGATAAAATAGCAAAGGAAAGTGATAAAAGAGGGACAAGGGCCAAAAGAGATGTATAACTCAGCGCCGCAGAACTGGACATGCATTGATTACGAACGAACAAAATCTTAATGTAAGCAATGAACCGAAAGAGATTTTGAAAAAAAAGAAACGCAAGGTTAGTAGAATTTTTTTTAGAAGACATTTTTATTTACCTAACAGATATAACGTTTAATTTAGCTCATCCACTTAAGGATACAAGATTTGAGTGGATTCACAAATGGTATTTTTTGGAGGGTAGCCTCTTTATATTCTTTTTTTAATTTGTAGTACCATTTTGCTTGTGTATCAGCATCATTGATAAGAAGAAGTGGCGGATTAAAAGCAAGACCTTTTTGTTGAAGAATAATAGCACGTTGGTCTTGCTTTAAAAATATTGAGGCAAAAAAATAAATAAGAGGTTTAAAAAAGCTTAAGCCTCTAAATTTCCAATACATCAAATGATGAATCTCTGAGCTTGTTTCTGTGACGGGCGTAATCGTGGTAATGCCCCAAATCGTTTTTTTTCCCGTCGTGATGGTTTCGACACGAACACCCGGAAGCATAAAAGAAATTTCTGTTTGAGGAGAGGGGCCTAAAATTTTATAAGCGCGTCCATTTTTTGAAGGAGCGTGCCGACTCATTTTAAATCCTAAGGGGATGGGCTCAAAAGATTTTTGTTTTTCATAAAGAGCATTTTTGTTACGCCAAAACCATGATTGATGAACAAAAGGCCCATGTGCAGGATCCATAAGTCCAACAACAGCATGGTCAACCGAGCATGGAAAAATCATCTTTAGTTTGATGGAAGGAATCTTGGGAAGTGTTTCTGGAAGATAGGGAAATGGGGATAAGGAGGCTTCTTTTTCATCGCCTATAAAAATCCAGATTGTTCCAGCTTTTTCAATGCAAGGATATGTGCGCACATGAATACGGGAAAGATCAAAATCTTGATCTTTTGTAAGAGAGGGAATTCGTGTGCACTGACCTTTTGAGTTAAATCGCCAGCCGTGATAGCAACATTCAACCTCTCCAGTATTGAGAAGAAGCCCACAAGAAAGAGGGATGCCACGATGGGGACATATATCTCGAAGAGCAGAAACTTTATTTTCTTTGGTACGTATAAATAAAATGGGTTCTCCGGCAATCATTTTAGAATGCATTTTCCCAGGCTTAAGGGAAGAACTCAACAACGCAAAATACCAAATATTAGTTAAGAACACAAAAAATTATCCCTTATTCTGAAGTGTATCGAAAAAAAGAGATCCCTACGCAAAAAAATGATGATAAGAGAGAGTCCCAACAAAAGTGTGAACTTTTTGCCAATTTAGCTTACTTTTTTAAGAGGCTTATATTTAAATCGTTGAGGTGCATCTGCGTCTTGCCCTAGCCTCCGTCTGCGATCTTCTTCATAATCTGCGTAATTCCCCTCAAACCAGACCACTTGTCCATTTCCTTCGAAAGCTAAAATATGGGTTGCAATACGATCTAAAAACCAACGATCGTGAGAAATCACAACAATACATCCTGCAAACTCTAAAAGAGCATCTTCCAAGGAACGCAGTGTTTCAACATCAAGATCATTGGTGGGCTCGTCAAGAAGAATAAGGTTTGCTCCTGATTTAAGAATTTTTGCAAGATGAACCCGGTTTCTTTCTCCACCTGAAAGTTGCCCAACTTTCTTTTGCTGATCTGTACCCCTAAAGTTAAACCACCCGCAATAAGCTCTGCTCGAGACTTTTTTCTTTCCGAGGATGATTTCTTCGCAGCCTTCTGAAATTTCTTCCCAAACAGTTTTATCAGGATTTAAGGTGTCACGGCTTTGATCAACATATCCTAAACTCACGGTTTCTCCAACCTTAAATGTTCCAGAAGAAGGCAGATCTTGACCAGAAATCATCCGAAACAAGGTTGTTTTTCCAGCGCCATTTGGGCCAATGACACCGACAATTCCCCCGGGAGGAAGCCTGAAGTTTAACTCTTCCATAAGAAGACGTTCATCAAACCCTTTGCTTACATTTTGAGCTTCAATAACAACACCACCCAGGCGTGGTCCAGGCGGAATGGTAATTTGGGAAGGGGTTTGGGCTTGTTCTTGAGATTTGCTTAATAAATCTTCGTAAGCCGTAATGCGTGCTTTGCTTTTAGCATGACGTGCTTTTGGAGATGCACGAATCCAGTCAAGTTCCCGTGCAAGTGTTTTTTGGCGCGATTCTTCAGTTTTACTTTCTTGGCTTAATCTTTTTTCTTTTGCAGTTAACCATGCAGAATAATTTCCTTCAAAAGGAATGGTCTCACCGCGGTCAATTTCTAAAATCCAGGACACAACATTATCTAAAAAATAGCGATCGTGGGTGATGAGAACAACCGTGCCGGTATAGTCTTTTAGATAGCGTTCAAGCCAAGCGACAGATTCTGCATCCAAGTGGTTAGTAGGCTCGTCAAGCAGAAGCATATCAGGGTGTTGAAGGAGAAGACGACAAAGCGCAACTCTCCGTTTCTCGCCACCTGAAAGAGAAGAAACAAGAGCATCTTTAGGAGGACATCGTAAAGCATCCATGGCGATCTCAAGTGTTCTTTCCAGTTCCCAGCCATTCACAGCATCAATTTTGTCCTGTAAAATAGATTGCTCTTCAAGAAGTTTATTCATCTCATCATCAGAAAGAGGCTCACAAAGTTTAAAACTAATTTCTTGGAATTGATCTAAAATTTCTTTAATGGCAGAGACGCCTTCCATAATGCATTCAAAAACTGTTTTTTGAGGATCAAGAACAGGTTCTTGGGGAAGATATCCAACTTGAGTGCCTTGGGCAGCCCAAGCTTCTCCAGAAAACTCTTTATCGATGCCAGCCATTATTTTAAGAAGCGTTGATTTTCCAGCACCATTTGCACCAATAACACCAATTTTTGCACCCGGGAGAAAAGATAGCCAACAATCTTTTAAGATTTCTCGGCCGCCAGGATAAACCTTTCGGAGACCTTTCATAACATAAATATAATGGCCAGCCATAAGGACGATCTTTCTTGTGAAGGGTAATTAAATGGTGGGCCCGGCAGGACTCGAACCTGCGACAACACCGTTATGAGCGGTGCGTTCTAACCAACTGAACTACAGGCCCTTCAATAGGGATGCAGAGATTATAGTAAAAGTTAATCTTCTGAGACTCACCATACTTAAAAGAGGAGGCTTTGGTCAACACCTAGAATAATTTTTTTTAATGAGAAGAGGGGAAGCATTTGACATTCATGAAGAGAGTTCGTAGTTTTGGAAGATGATCGATAGACCAGAATTTTCTATTTCAGACGTGACTTGTGATTCTTTTTTGGGAGGGCGTGCAAAACTCTATCAACCCCGAGAAGGCTATCGAGCTGGAATTGATGCTGTTTTTTTAAGTGCCTGTGTTCATCCTCTTCAAGGACAATCCATTTTAGATGTTGGCGCTGGTGTTGGGACAGCCAGTATTCTTCTTCTCGTTCGGGAAGTTACAAAACATCCTTTGTATGTTTATGCCCTTGAGAAGGAAAAGGAATTGTCTGAAATTTCTTATCAAAATAGCTTATTAAATAATGTTGCTCCTTTTTTAACAAGCATTTCATGTGATTTAAAAGAAGCATCTTCTGAACTCACTCAAAAATCTTTTGATCATGTCATGACAAATCCCCCTTTTTTTGATGGAACAACACTTTCTCCAAATCGTCTTAAAGCTGAAGCCAATCATCCTTCAACAGTTTCATTTGAGGATTGGATTGATTTTTGTATAAAAAGGCTTAAATCTTCTGGAACTTTGACACTCATTATCCCTCCTGAACGTTTTTCTTCCTTTTTAAAAACAAGCGAAGGTAGAGTTGGAGGGATTCTTGTTTATCCTCTTTGGCAAAGGGCTGAGACATATGCAAAACGTCTTCTTATTCAAGGAATAAAGGGTCGAAAAACACCTTTAAAGCTCCTCAATGGGCTCGTTCTTCATGAGCATAATCGTTCTTTTACGCAAAAGGCCCATGCCATTTTGTGGGAAGGGCAAGCCTTAAACTTACACTAAAATAAAAAATTCTGTTCCTCATTTTTTTAAAAGGAGACTGTTCTAAAATGCGTAAATTTCCATTAAACTTTAATATAAATGAGACACTTCCTGATTTATGGGATCAGGCTATCCTCCAAGAAAAAGAAGCTTTTGATTTTGGATTTTATTGGGAAACATTGGACCAACTTGTTACTCAGGTTCAAAGTGAAGCAGATGAAGTTAAAGAGGCCTTTGACGATAAAGACCGGCCCCATCTTCAAGAGGAAATTGGAGATCTCCTCCATGCTTCAATCGGATTAAGCATATTTTGTGGATTTAATCCCAAAAAAGCTCTTGAAGTCAGCATTCAGAAATTTGAAGCGCGCTTAAAATGTTTGAAAGAACTTGCACAGAAAGAAGGGTATGAAACGCTTGAAGGACAGCCTTTAAATGTTTTAATGGATTATTGGAATAAATCAAAAAAAGAAGTCGAGAAGCGAAAAAAATAAGAATTAAAGCTTCTCAATCCAGAGATTTTTTACAGTGCGTTTCCTTCGTTTGACAGGTTTTATAACACCGTGTTTTATAATGTACACTCCGACAGTTTCTATGACATTGCATAAGCTCTTGCTTACAAGAAAGATAGGGTGGTTTTTTAGCTTTTGTTTCAGAGGAAGAAAAAAAAGAAATGCCTCCAAGTATTAGAAAACACATAAAGAAAAGCGTTTTCATGAGCTCTCCCTTTAGAAATTAAGATGATATCCTTAGAAAAGCTTTCTTCCAAAACAAGCCATATAAAAATTTGCCTTTTAGAGTAAGCCAATTTTCTTAGTCGGATTTTTAAGAAAACTTATATATTAAAAAATGTGAATTCAAATCTGAAGGAGCTTCCTAAAGTAGATTTAAGAGAGCTCCTTCTTTTTTGATTTAACGAATTGGATCTGCATCCATTTTGATAAGATCATAAACTTTTGCTGTGTCTTTAACCCTCCAAGAAAGCCCTCGTTAAACGAACGTGGGACTAAAAGATTTTCTTATGTAAGGAGTTCATGTCTTTAGGAGCAGACGTGGACGTATTACTTTTTTTATAATCAACACCCTTCGAAGGAGTGGTCAAATTATCCTCATCTCTTGGCTTGGTACTTGAGGGTTCTGGCTTTGGTCCTAGAACGGGGTGCTGCATAAGGCTTATAAGGGTTGTTAAGGCATTGTCTAATTTTTTTGCAGTTTGTTCTTGTTTAGCATGTGCCGCTAGGGTTTTATTCTCTGCCGTTATGGAGTCTTGATCAGATTCGATCATTTCATTATCTCCACTTATATTCATTTGATCTCCAAGTTCAATTACGAAATCTCGATCGCTTTCCTTCGTGTCATAAACGGCAGCTTTATGATCTATCTTCATTGTAATATCATTATCTTTTAAAGAACTATAATCCTGAGTTAAAGTTTCACTATCTTTGTCTTCCAAAGTTTGTTTACGTTTTTTTAAAGTGACATCATGTCTTAATTTCTCTTTATCTCTCTTTAATTTAGCCTCTGTGTTTTTAAGAGTTTCCTGAGCTTTCTTTTGTGTGTCTTGAAGAGTATCCAATTCCTTTTTCATTTCTTCAATAAACTTTGAAGGCATCCCGCTTGAATCCTTGAGAGCCTTTTGAAGATCATGTATCTGTACAGTCCAGTCAGCTATTTTCTTCTTTTCGCTTGAAATAGCATGATCTAATTGGGTTTGAGATTTTCTAAGCTTGCTTATGGCAAGTGTTAAATCTTTATTTTGTTTTTTTAATTGATCGATCTTAGCTTGTAGCTTTTTATCCTTAACTTCTATCTTTTTATCTTCGTTCTCTATGGACGTGATATCTAAGCCTTCTGCCTTAAAGTCTTGGTCGTAAGCTGATATTTCTTGCTTGGTTATAGCTATTTTTGATTTTAAGGAAGCAATACTCTCTCTTAATTGAAAGATATCTTGTCCTAAAAAAGTAATATATTGTCGTGCTTCAGCATCATTTTTCTCAGTCTCTTGAATGGCAGTCGTTAATTCTTTAATTTGATGATCCCACATCCAATATTCTGATTGATCCTTATCAAGGAATCCAGAAAGATCTTGTGAAAGAGCGTTTTTTTGCTGTTGATTTTCTATCATACTCATAACTTGTGAGTTTACGATAAGGCTTGTTATTAAGCCTAAGGATAAAGAGGAGATTTTATTCTTCATTGTGAGACTCCATATGTCTTATTTATTATTTAATTTGTTATTAGAGCTTAGTTTAAGTGTATATATAAATTTTTTGAGTGTCAATATTTATATCGGACATATCATGTGTTATCGACATTAGGAGCAATTCTATTGACAAAAATAAAAAATCAAATTATCTCTTAAAGAAGTAAAAGCAATTTAAAACCAAAATAAACATGAAGAGTAATAATTATGAAACGTAAAATATCTCTTTTAAGTCTTGCTGTTCTTGGTGCAATGACATTTTGGCTTTCAAGTCAAGTGGAGGCGAATAAATTAGAAGATATTCTTAAAGCTGCTGATGGTAAAGATGGGAAAAGCTGTTATGATAATTGTCATGATGACTTCCATTGGGGTGAGAAGTGGAAACTTGGTATTTGTATAGCTGTGAATTGTCCACAAGTTTATAACGATGTAAAAAAGGAACTTTAATGATCCCTTAAAAATATACTTATTTAGGAGATTTATCTTATTATCAAGATGAATCTCCTCAATTGGTTGTTTTTTTCATTTAATTTACTTGAAGGTCTAAAATTTCTCGGAGTAGATCCGATAAATGATTTAGTTCCTAAAAAACACTTAAAGGTATTGATGATCCTTTTTCTTTAGACGGACCATGTTGAATAGAAATAATTGCTTAAAAAGAGAGATCACATGAAGTTATGTTTTGTATGCTTACGAACATAATAAGTTGAATAGCGCTCTGAAAATTAAATAAAAAAGAAGATCTTAGTACATTAAACGAACAAAAGAATGCTATAGTTCTTTAAAACTAAAACAAGTTTAACATTATCCATGGCAGCTCTTCATAAGATTTATGAAGCTAGCAAAAAAAGTTACTAAAGATTTTATTGATTTTTAAAATAAAACTTGAAAATTCATTCCTACAATTTCATTGAAATTAATTTTGATAAAACCTTCGAAGAAATATTTTTGAGAAATTCAAGCATTGAGACCTTTATAAAAAGAAAAAAGGTTCGCAATAAAAAAATTGTTTTTTGATTTTTTTCTTGATTTGTGAATAGGAAGATAAATGAACAGAAAAACCCTCTTGTGCTTTTCTGCTTAAAACTTTATAAGAAACACATCAATAAACTTCATAAAATTCGTTCAGTTTAAAGCTTTTGATTTTAAGAAAGAAAGGGGAAAAATCCCTATGGTCGAGTCGTTATCACCCAATTCTATTTTGTCACCTGATTATAAGCCTTCTTCCAAAGAAGATTATATGAATCCTTCTCAATTGGAATATTTTCGTCAAAAGTTATTAAAATGGCGTTCAGAACTTCTGCATGAATCAGAAGAAACATTGCATCATTTGCAAGAAGAAGATCATAATGAGCCGGATGCAACGGACAGAGCAACAACAGAGGCCAATCGTGCTCTTGAGCTTAGAACACGGGATAGGGCGCGTAAACTCATTGGAAAAATTGATGATGCTATAGGCCGCATCGATGATGGGTCTTATGGGTATTGTGAAGAGACAGGAGAGCCAATAGGACTTGCACGTCTTGAAGCACGCCCGATTGCGACACTCACGCTTGAGGCCCAAGAGCGACATGAAAGATTGGAAAAAACTTATAAAGACCTTTAGATTTAAGTTTTTAGATCCAATTTTTATTTTTTTAATGGTTTTTTTTAAAAAACTCATTTATACAATTTTTACAATGGATATCATTGGTGTTTGATGAAGATGTTCTCTTCATTGAATGAAAAGGGAATTTGGTTGAAATCCAAAACTGTCTTCGCAACTGTGATTAAAAGAAAAAATGAGTTTTAGATAAATTTCTTTTATAAGTCAGGAGACCTGCCAATGGAAAAGCTTTTTCTTTAAAGATAAAAATTAAAGAAAAGGCTTTAAATCGTCATACATCTTTATGCGAGGGTTCTGAAGATGGGAGGGAGAGATCTCACAAGTGGCGTTCTTTTTTATAAAGTACGTAAGACCACTTGGAGAAAAAATGGACATCAAGCCCTCATTTCGCACTCTTTTTTATGGAAGTTTTCTTTTTTTCGTATCACAAGAAATTTCTGCAACTTCTTCACAGCCTTATCCTCTTTTTAAGATGCCTGTTGTGTCTGTCCGGGCTCATAAAAATCCTTTTTATTTAAAAAAATCAAATGATGTTCGTGTTCTTAAAAAAGAGAATGGGTTTTCGAATGAACATCGTTTTGAAACGATCTTTGAAAATATTTCCGCTTTAAATTCTTTGGAAACTGGGAGTTTGGGCGGTGCGTCCTTTGTTGCTTTTCCAGGGGGACGCCCTTCTGGCACGCTTGTTTTGTGGGAAGATTTAACTCTAAATGATCCTGCAAGCCTCTCGGGTACTTTTGATTTTTCAACACTTGGTATGGACGCCTTTGAGGGTATTGAAATGTTTCAAGGGAACGATCCAACTGTTGGGACCGCTGGGACGGGCGGGACGATAAAATTATTTACATCCTCTTTAGATAAGAAAACACCTTATGATTCAATGGTAAGAGTTGAAGGTGGCTCAAATGGGTTTGCTTTTTTAGAAGGGCGACAAAGAACTTCTTTCAAGAAGGGTGCTCTAAAAATTGGAGGCATGGGGCTTAGGACTGATGGTGCATCAATTGGAAAAAGCCCTCTTTTGCGTAAACGTATAGGTTACGAATCCATCTCTTTTGATGCACAAGGAAAATTTCAACTTAAAGAAAAAACAAGCGCTTCTTTTTTTTTAAAAGAAACCGAAGATCGGCTTCAAGATCTTTATGACATAAAAGGGCATGTTTCAACCTGGAGCCATTTAGGGGCTTTAAGTATGTATACTGAAAATGAAGCAAAAGATACGATGCATCGTTTTGGAATATCTGAGAGTCTTTTAATTCGACGTTCTTTTGCGTTTCCAATGATTAAAACGAGAGGAGAACGTGAAGAAATACGATATGCTCTTACGCATTTTATAAATTCTAAATGCATGCTCATGGGGGGAGGAGGACTCTTTCAAGAGGGGTTTAATGAAAATGGATTTAAAAAAAGCCGCCTTTCTAAATATGGGTTCTTATCACAAACTTCCGAAATTTTTCCAAAATTAGACTTTACAACAGGCGCGCGTGTTGAAGAAAATAATAGAAAGTCTTCTCCTCTTTTTGCGTTTAAAACAGGAATTTCATATACCTCAGAAAAGCTCATAAATAGCTTAACTTTTGATCTCGCTCAAAAAAATCCCTCTCTTTATGAACTGTTTGCATCCAATGTTTATGCTCAGGGAGATCCTACTTTAAAACCTGAAAAAGCTTATGGCCTTCAAGCTGTTACTTTAAGAAAAGAGGCTTTTTCACAGACGGATCTAGGACTTCGTTTTTTTGAGCGCTGGTTTTCAAAAAGCATCATCGGAACGATGAAGAATGGAAAGACTTTTTATGCTTCTGCACCTCTTTATCGTGCTCAAGGAATAGAGCCTTTTTGGGCTTCAAAGATTGGAAAAAAACTCACATTTCAAGGAGAGTTTACCTATACTGATCTAAAGAGGAAAAAAAATGCAATTTCTCCTGTGATCCTTACACCGCCTTTTAAAGCAACTGGATCTTTGATTTATATGTTACAAGAATCAACAGCGACACAAGAATCTGTTTCTTTTTCTTTAAAGGGGCGATATTTACATTATAAAAATACGCAAATTAAAAAACCAACGTCTTTTACCATTTTTGATGCAGGAGTTGATTGGTATGTGGATGCTCAAAAGAAAATTTATATAGAGTTTAAAAATATATTAAATACACAATATCGGACTCAAATTGATCCAAATATAAGAGGAGAGCCTTTTTCCTTTCGGGTTGGCGTCCAATTCAAGTTTTAAATTTCAGGCATGAAAAAAGCCCCTGAAGATCAGGGGCTTTTAAAATCAACTTTAGGCTCGATTTAGAGACTAAAATGGTAGGAAGCGCCAATACGAACAATGTTATCCCGTGGAGAAATTTTTCCTTGGTTGGTTGCATTCGCTCCATTTGCAATCGTAAATGTTTTGGTTGGATAGATGTTGTGGGTAAAGTCAGCACGAATAGAGACACTGTCAGTAACAAGAGTTTCCATGCCAAGACCCATTGAGTAACCCCACAAAGTCTTTTTATAGGTTGTGGAGAGAGCAGGTGTGGTGAAAGGTTGAGCATTGACCTTTATTTGAGTTCCAGCAGCACCAAGCTTTACGAAAGCCAATGTTTTTGGAGCAATCATGGCACCGAGACGAACAACTGGATTAATGGAGTAGGTTTCCTTAATCGTTGCATATGCATTCCCAGTATTGGCTGCACTTGTAGCATTGTATTTTGTTTCACCAGTTTGTGTTGAGAATGTGAGTTCTCCACCAACATAGTATTGACCAAAAGTAGATCCATACCCTGCAACGAGGCCATAATTAAAAAGTGTATTGGTGGAATTTGCTTTAGTAGCGCCGCCCCCGTTAGCTGCAGCACTTTGAGAATATCCACTTTGAAACACATTTGGTCCAAGTACAACACCCGCATAAGGGCCTGTGAAATTAGCAGCAAAAGCTGATGAGGAAAGAGACGCAATGAATGCAGCGCCTGCAATAAGATATTTTTTCATGTTAAAATCCTTTAAATGAGTATCATAAAAAAAGCTTTTTAAAAGCTAGAAAGAGAAGATAATCCTAAGTAGGCTACTTCTTACTCCTTTGATTTTAAGGTATCTTATCTTAGAGATATCCGTCAATTGAACTATTTCAAAGTAAATAAATAAAATAGAAATGTTGCATGCTGGTCACAGAGTCGATTTCTTTAGAATGGATTAAGCAACAAATAGTTTAAGGAAGGAATTTATCCTCTTTTTTTCTTCTCAATAGAGATTTAAGCTTTAAAAGTTATAGGCAAGCCCTAGACGGAAAATATTATCCCTTGGAGAAATTTTAACGCTTTGTTTATTGGTTGCAGGAGTTGCTGTTGCGACATTAAAATGTTGGGTTGGATAGAGGTTAAATGTATAATCCGCTCGAATTGAAATGTTCTCTGTCGCGTACATTTCTCCTCCTAATCCCATCGAATATCCCCATAATGTTTTTTTGATTTTTGTTTCTGTATAACCTCCACTAGTAGATGTGACGGATCCTTTTATTTGTGTTCCTGCAATGCCTAATTTAACAAAGAGTAACATTTGGGGAGAAATTAGTGTTCCTAAACGAATTGTAGGATTAAAAGAATACCCTTCTTTGATCATAGAAGAGTCGCCTGCGACTCCATTGCCATTTTCTTCTGTTGTTTTAGATTCTCCCTGATTGAGGGTAAAACTCAGATCGGCTCCTAAATAAAAGGTTTCTTTTGTGACGCCATATCCTGCAAAAAACCATAATTTAAAAGTGTTGCAGCATGATTCGCAGTATTAACTTTGTTGCCATTGGTACTATCACTGCGAGATTGAGAGGCATGGCTTTGAAAAATATTTGGTCCGAGGGAGGCTCCGACATAGATACCATTAAAATTTTCAGCTGAAACGATTGAGAAAAATGAAGTTGCAAGCATGATTCACATATTTATACTTTTTTTCATAGAATGAATCCTTTCACAAAAACTTTTAAGTTAGCGCTATAACGGTTATAAGAAAATTTTTTTTCACATAACATCTGATTTAATGAGCACATTTGAGGATGTTTTAAAAAAAAGAAACATTACCTATGGAAATGAATCGTTTAGTCATTAGAACTTTTTTAAAATTTTATGGGGCGAGCGATGGGTCTCGAACCCACGGCCTCCAGAGCCACAATCTGGCGCTCTAACCAACTGAGCTACGCCCGCCATAGAATTTCCTTACTAAGAGCTCTCAGATGTATCGTTTTCTTAAGAAGACGTCAAGATTTTAGTAAAAGTAAATTCTTTTTTTCTTTTAAAAAATAATTTACGTCGCTGATTCCGAGGAGAGAGCCAATTTGGAAGGTCTCCTTTGTTCAGAAATCGTTTTCTGAAGTGTCTCGGGAGAGAGGTATCCAGGAACAATTTTTTCACCAACAATGAAAAAAGGCGCGGCCTCTATTTGAAGCGTTTCTGCAAGCTGTTTATTTTGAGAGACCACTTTTTTAATGCTTTCAGAATTCATATCTTTTTGTAATTTAACGGGATCCACATCACATTTTTTGGCCAAATCCAAGCCTACAGATTCAGTCAAGGGGCCCTTATGCGTCATAAAAGAATGGTGAAGACACGCATATTTTCCTTGTAAATGGGAAGAAAGGGCCATTTGTGCTAGAATTTCAGAATCTTTTCCAAAAATGGGCATTTCTTTATAAATAATTTGGATATTGGGATCTTTTTTAAGAGCATCGGCAAGAGTTTGCTCGGATTTTTTGCAATAGCCACACTGATAGTCAAAAAAGGCAACAATTTTAATATCCCCATTTGAGTTTCCCGAAGTTGGAAGAAAAGCGTGGGCTTTTAAAAGATCTGCTTTATGGCTTTGGATAAGTCGTTCTTGCGTGAGAAGTTTTTCTTTTTCTTCTTGCTCTACAGCTTTTTTAAGAGCTGTTAAAACAATTTTAGGATTTTTATCAAGAAGGTTAAGAACGGCTTTTTCAATTGCTTGAGAAGAAAGGGAGCAGGAAGTCATTGAAGGTTGGTCTGCAAAGGCGTTTTGGGAAAAGAAATTAAAGACAGACACAGCTGTTAAAAGAGTCAAGAGCAAGAGTTTAGAGGGCATTTATTTTATCTCCAAAGTAAGAACAACAAAAAAAGGAGGGTTTTTATTTTAAGGCGTTATTTTATCTTTTATGACAGGTAAATCAAGTGTGTTTTTAATATCCTGAGCTCTTAAGAAAGCAGGATCTTTCCTAGAAAGATTTTTAAGCGCTTTTTCAATTTGAAGTGTTGCTTGTTTTATGTCTCCGGCACGCAAAGCATATTCACTTAGTGCTAAGGCGGCTAAGCCAATTTTATTTTCGCGTCCTAAAGCGATGGCTTTAAGCCGCCATGCAATTGCTTCATCAGGATCTTTTGTTAAAACCTCTTCAAGAATGACACGTGCCTTTTTGAGAAACTGAGAGGTTTGGTCTTCAAGGAGCGTTTGAGCAAATGCAAGTTTTAAAGACGCATCTTCAGGTCTTAAGGAAACGGCTTTCTCATAAGGAGGAATGGCTTCTTGGATGCGACCTGCCATAAAAAGAATTTGGCCTTTCATTTCTAGGAAAAAAGGATCTTCTGGAAAGTCATGCAGAAGAATATTGATTTCTTTAAGCGCATTGTTTGTTTGATTGAGTTTTAAGTAAGCAATCGATCTTGCATAATGTGCTTCTAAACTTTGATCTTTTTCTGAAAATTTGCTTAAAACTTGAGCGGGGGGCGACAGAAATGCGAAGAGTTTTACATGAACACGTTTAAACATTTCTTCAAAATGTGCCGGCGGAGAAACATTTTTATAAGGAGAGTTTTCAACAGCCCGCTTCATGGTATCAAGACGTTCTTGCGTGAGGGGGTGGGTTCTTACATAAGGATCTTGATTGTTTGTGAGGAGAAGTTCTTGCCCCGAGAGCTCTTCAAATGTATTGAGGAGGCCTTGAGGGCTCCAATGGAGTTCATTAAGGTAACGCAATGCAGATTGGTCCGCAGAAGCTTCTTGCCCTCTATTGTATTGAAGAAGGCTTCTTTCTGCAATTTGAGCTGCACCAAGAGCCGCTGCAGCGCCTCCTTCAATGCCTCCTAAAAAAAGACCGGCAGCTGTTCCGACAAGCCCCGTTAAAAGAGCAGGATTTAAAATTTTCTGAAAGCTATCTTCCCGTCTGGAAATATGATTTCCAGCAATATGGCCTGTTTCATGGGCAAGAACCCCGATCACATCCCAGACCGTCTTTGATTGCAGCAAAAAACCAGTGTTAATAATCATCATTTGACCTGCCATGGCGGCAGCGTTCATTTCTGGGTCAATAATGATAATAATTTTTTCTTCACCTGGTTTGAGGCCTGCAACTTTAAAAAGAGGATCAATATAAGCTTTGAGCATATGTTCTGTTTCGCTATCTCTAATAACAACCCCTTTTTTAAAATCAAAGACACTCCATACCTCTGGCGCCAATGTGAGTGCTGCTATCAAAAAGAAGAAAAAAGCACCTAAAAAACATCGAAATTTTTGAAGGGTTAAAACGCAAAACAGAGAATTCATAAAAAGCTTCCTTTTTAAAAGATTTATTTTTTTTGTTAGTATGTCAGATTTTTTTCTTAAAACAAAGGGAAAGAGAGCGTTTTTCTAAAGATAAGTTTTTTTAAGGAAGTATTCAAAAACTTTTGTCTTTAATACATGTTCTTTAAAGGGAAAAAGGCGTTAATATCTCATCTTTCTTTTGCTATAAAAAAATGCCAGTAGATATAAGGTTAACTCTCATAATAAACTGGCATTTTTAAAATTTTTAGAATTCTTTTTAATCAAGGAGCCTTTGCCACCATCCTTTACGAACGCCCTCTGAAGTTTCGGAAGATTTAGGAATAGAAGGGGCTTTATGCTCTTTTGCTTGGTGGGAAGGAGTAGGTTTGGATTTTTCCTCTTGTTGCTCAGAAGAAGGAAGCAGTTCTTTTTCTTGGGCTGGAGGTAAGGGTTTTGAATCTTCTCGTTTTCTGTCTTTGAAAGACCGATTTCGAGAGTTTAGGGGGTATCTACTTTTTCGACGAAAAGGTCTCTCTTCTGAAGATGAAGAAACTTCAACAGAAGAAGATTTATCTTGATGTGCGGAGAAAGGCGTTTCTACTTCAACAGATTTACTTTCAGGCTGAGAATCTGAAATTACAACAAAGTTTTGATCGATTTGAGAGTTTTGTTTAAATGACCCTTGGCGTGTTTTACGGAAAGATCTTCGAGCTTTATGGTGCGGTCTTTCGGACACATTTTCTGAAGAAATTTCTGAAGGATTATTTGTAGAAAGAGAAGGAATTTCTTCTTTATTTTTTAAGACAACAGGAGTTTCTGTGTCAAAAGATTGAAGAGAGTTTGATTCTCGACGCGCTTTATGTTTATTGCGACGATTCCTTTTTTTTGCAGAATGGCGCTGTTGAGAAAGCAGAGAGCCTTCCGTTTCTAAATTATCCTCTGCCGTTAGAACTTGAGCAAGATTTTCAGGTTTTTGCTCTGAACGTTTTCGGTTTTCTTTGCGTGGAGCTTCAAGAGATTTTTCATCTTCTAAAGAAGGATGGAAAGGAGAAACAATTTTAAAGTCAGCTGCAAGGAGCTGATCATCTCCAAGAATCGTAATAGCGAGAGAATAACGCTTATCAAGATCTAAAAGATGAGCACGTTTTTGGTTTAATAAATAAGAGACGACAGCGTGTTGTGCATAAATTGTGACTGGGGCTACAGTTATTTCAGTATTTTGGGAAGAAGGCACCTTTAGATGCTCTTCAAGTGTCCGTAAAATCTGGAGAGCAACTGATTCAGTTGAACGAACCATTCCTGTTCCGCGACAGTGGGCACAGGGGATAGAACTTGCTTCTAATAAGTTTGGCCGCAGACGTTGTCTTGAAAGTTCCAGAAGACCAAAAGGACTAATACGTCCAAGCTGTGTGCGTGCTCTGTCTTCGCGCATGGAATCACGTAGCCTACGTTCTACGGCAGCATTGTGACGCGGATCGCTCATATCTATAAAATCAATAACAATAAGACCAGCAAGGTCTCGAAGGCGGATTTGCCGAGCTGTTTCTTCCGCTGCCTCCAGATTTGTTCTTAAAGCTGTTTCATCGATATGACGTTCACGATTCGCTTTTCCGGAGTTTACATCTATGGCAGTTAAAGCTTCTGTCGGATTAATAACGATATATCCTCCAGACTTTAGTTGAACAACAGAACTGTACATTTCATCAATTTGTTCTTCAACCTTATAGTGCCGAAAAAGAGGAGCCGTGTCATCTTTATAGGATCGAATACGTTTTACATGGCTAGGCATTAAAAGCCGCATAAAATCTTTTGCATTTTTATGCGCTTCTTCTCCTTCAACAACGACCTCCTCAATATCTTTTGAATAAAAATCTCTTAATGTCCTTTTAATCAAATCTCCCTCACGATAAATGAGAGCAGGTGCAGAGGATTTTAAGGTAAGTTCTCGAATATCGTTCCAGAGCTTTAAAAGATAATCAAGGTCTCTTTTGATTTCAAGCTTCGTGCGTTCCATTCCAGCCGTCCGAACAATTACGCCCATGGTGGGTGGAAGTTCAAGGTCTTCAAGCAGAGATCGGAGCCTTTTTCGACTTTGTACATCTGTAATTTTACGAGAAATCCCACCTCCTTTTAATGCATTGGGCATTAAAACACAATATCTCCCAGCAAGTGAGATATAGGTGGTAAGTGCTGCTCCTTTTGTTCCACGCTCTTCTTTAACAACCTGGATTAAAAGAATTTGACGACTTTTGATAACTTCTTGAATTTTATATTTTTTATGGAAAATGCGAGGGCTTTGCATGGGACGAGCAGAATCAATATCAAGATCTTCAGTCTCATGACTTTGAGAAGGGGAAGAGATAAAAGTTTCTTCATTTGATTGTGTTTCATCTGTGGTATCAATAACTTTTAAAAAATCAATAGATTCTTTTGAAGAGGTTTTTTTAGTCGAAGATTTTTTTAAAGAGGCGGATTTTTTCCCAAGTATCGAAAGATCTTCTTTTTCGTCATCAGGAAAAGCACTCTGGGCGGACCTCTCCAATTCTTCGAGCTTTTCTCTGTCAGAAATGGGGATACGAAAATAATCTGGATGGATTTCATTAAAAGCTAAAAATCCATGGCGTCCCCCCCCATAATCAACAAAAGCAGCTTGTAAAGAAGGTTCTACGCGGATGACTTTTGCCAGATAAATATTTCCCTTAAGAGGAAGCTTATGGGCAGACTCAAAGTCAAATTCTTCAAGTTTAAAATTGTTAATAACAGCAATCCGTGTTTCTTCAGGATGGCTAGCATCAATGAGCATGCGCTTGGTCATAAAAAAATCTCCGTTTTGTTTAAGGCAAAGACGGTTTAGCGCACCAATGATTCTTAAAAAACAGGATAAAGACCCTAGTATTATAGTTCTGGCCCAAAAGAGCTGGAAACAAATGGTATAGAGTTTTAAGATTTGTTTTAGAAATATTGATTTGATTATATTTTAAATCAGTTTCTAACACCTTGTCTTTGAAGATCTTATAGTGCGTCAAAAGTCTGTTGAAAAAAAGATGCTTTTTCTTAAAAAAGTTCATGATACGTTTTTTTCCTTTTTGAAGGAAAGAACCACCAAGGAAGTTGTTTTTTGAGAAGAACTTAAAGGTCATAAATTTTTCCAAAAATATAAATTTTTTTGGAAAATGTTGAATTACATAAACAAAAGAAGCAATAGTCATAAGATTCTTTTGAAGCGTCATGTTTAAAAACCTATGAAGAATTCCCAAGGATTTTATTCTTTGGAAGGACTAAAATAAACGAACTGAACTATATAGACACCTGAAAATCCTTTGAAATATTTACAGAGTCTTAGGGTGTCTTAGAAAAACTTATACGTGCACGAAGCACTTAACTTTTTCTACATTACTGGTTTAAAGAGAAATCTACAATCGCTTTCTTTATTTTTTTTTAACAACTCTTCATTGCGTGTTCATATTTATACGCTATATTTCAATTAATTCAGGAAGTTAAAAGTTTTTTAGGAGTTTAAGACAAAAGGGTTTATAATATGGAGTTCATTAATCTTAAAGTCTTTCACATTTCGTGTGACAAATGTTAGGTTATGAACGAAAGCAGTAGACGCTAATAAACCATCAATAGCTGGGAGAGTGTAATGCGCGGCTAGACGTCCCCATTGTTCGGCTACATCTAAATCTATAGGCAGGACTCTCTTATCAAACCAGTCTAACAAAACAACATCTAACCAGGTTATAAGCTTTATTTTTCGCTGAGGGTCATTTAGCTTTTCTATACTTTTTCTAATTTCTCCAATCGTTAATACACTTATATAAAGCTTTTCGGAGGGTACATTTTTTAGCCATTGAATAACTTCAGGGTTAGGTTTCTGCCGATAAGTTTCAGAAACGATGTTTGTATCAAGCAAGTAGCGCATCTGTGTCTCTTGGCATGGATTTATCTCTATCAATATCGAGCTCAACACCTTTGAATGGGGATTGATTCATAAGCTCTAAAAAAGAGAGATTTGATTTTGTAAGGGCATCATATTCTCTTTTAGATAACAAAACAGCTTCCTCTTTACTGCGAACAGTTATAATTTGAGGGCCATCGGTGGAACACAAACGAACAAGTTTGCTAAATTTTGCTTTTGCTTCTTGGAGTTGCCATGTATGCATCTTACATTCTCTTGTATATTAGTCTAACTAGACTGACTATACTGTAGCAGGAATTTATTTGCAATATTAAAAATTCTTAAGCTCAAACTGAAAAGGTACTTTTTAAAGATAAACCTTCAATTGGGCTAGGGGTCTATTTAGCATCTCAATGAAAAAGCAAGAGATTTTAGTATATATTTTCTTCATCCTACTCTTGATTTCTTCTGCCGACCTCCTTATAATCCGTTTATGAAAAGTGCGAATTTTTTCATTTTAGATTAAAGTGGCAGGGCATTCTTAGGTCGAGTTATTGCTTAAAACGGTGAAAGCAGACTCTTTTTTGTAAAAAGCAGTCATTTAAATCTGAGAGGTTTCTCTTTTTAAAGAAAAAGAGGATGTCTAGATAGGTTATCGCTTTGAAAATTGAAAGAAAGAAGTAAATTTATGTCTCTTTATTCCCCTTCGACAGCTCCTTTAATGCCAAAGGCTACTGCAATTTGGTTAATCGAAAATACCACACTAACCTTTCAACAGATTGCTGATTTTTGTGGAATTCACTTATTAGAAGTGCAAGCGATTGCAAATGAAGAATCCTCTCAAGGAATGATGGGAGCGAGTCCACTTGCTATGGGGCAATTGACTCAAGAAGAAATTGAGCGATGTGAGAAAAATCCTCATGAAAAACTAAAGATCCAAACTTCGTTATCAGAAATTCTTCTAAATGCAAAAACAAAAAAACAAGATTCAGGAAGAGGTTCACGATATACACCGCGTGCACGTCGCGGTGAAAGGCCAGATGCCATTGCGTGGCTTTTGAAGCAATATCCATCTATCTCAGATGCTGATGTTATAAAACTTGTCGGAACAACAAAGGCTACAGTTATTGCTCTTCGCAATAGAACACATTGGAATATGACGAATATTAAACCTAAGAGTCCGGTCGTTTTAGGATTTTGTACTCAAGAGGAATTGGACAAAATTTCTAAGGACTTTTAATAAGATTTTTGAAAATTCAAAATGTTATAGACGCCTTTTATTTTGGGATAAGAGGCTCAAAAACTCCTTCTTTTAAAGCAGTTTTATTTGAAAATTAAAAAAAATTAAAAGTATTTCTTTAGTGAGAGGAAAAATGAAAAATCAAAGAAATCAATATGTTAATTTTTTAAAAATAGCTGGAGTGCTTTTTTTGTTTGGATTGAGCAAGGTTGGGCTTTGTTCTGAAAGCAATGTTTTTCCTGAATCACGTGTTCATATGGGGATTAATGTTAATCTTAAAAATACAGCGGAATCAGATACAACCGTTGTTGGATCACAAATTGTTTTAGAAAATGAAACGTCAGGTGATTTTAATGCTTTAGGTGAAAATATTGCAATCTTATCTCCTGTACAGGGAGATTTTGAAGTGATCGGAAATCGGGTAACCATAAACTCTTTAATAGAAGGCGATGCTCAAATTTTTGCTTCAAAAGTATATTTTATGCAAAATGCTTCTGTTGAAGGACAAAGCAAAATTATCGCTCAGAAAGTATTCTTAAAAGGAGCTCTTTTAGGTGATACTTATATTAAGGCGCGTAAAGTCTATATTAATGGTATTATGCAAGGGGCAGTTTTATTGGATGCACATAAAATTGTTATTGGGAATCAAGCCATTATAAAACAAGGATTTTCTTGCCCCAAAGGGGCGTTATTAACCCTCTCTAAGGAGGCTCAAATTATTGGGGGAATTACATATTTTAATCCCACGCAAGCAGAAGCTATAGCTCATAATGATCAAATATTTGAAGCAGGAGTATGGGCAAAAACCTTTCATTTTTTTGAAGAAATCATAACAAAAGAAGTTCAGAAATATTGGGATTTTAGTTCAACACTTTGGTCTTTAGCTCTTTTTTTATTTGTTTGGCTCGTGGCAATTGGATGTATTTTTCTTTTTTATCAAGCAACACCTCTTTTTCTTCAAGACTTAACACAAATGGCGCTTGAAAACCCTGGACGATCATTAGGAATTGGTTTGGTTGGGCTTGTCTTAATTCCTTTTTTTGGAATACTAATGTGTTTAACATTTGTAGGCATTCCTTTTGCTTTTCTCATTTTTCTTTTTTATTTTGCTCTTCTTTTTTTGGGAAAAATTATCGGTATCTGGATTTTTGCCCAATGGCTTGTTCTCTATACACCTTTAAAGAAAAAAATTTCATTAGGCCGTGATGTTCTTATGTTTACACTTTCGCTCGGAATTATTAGTATTTTGAGTCTTATTCCTGTTCTTGGATGGCTTTTTATGACTCTTGTTTTTTTAATGGGAGTTGGAAGTATTTTGGCTGTGATCTTCTTTCGAGAAAGAAAGAGTGTTCTTTTATTGGAAAAACTTTGAACTAAGGAAATTTTTTGTACTCAAAGGAAGGCTTAAGTACTTGGGGCCACTTTCTAATGATTTCTTTGTAAAAAAATGAGAAAAAGGATTCGGCCTTGCATTTTGAAAAATTTTAATGTATCCAAAGGAACACATATAGTAGTAGATCTTTAAACAAGATTTAAAATAATCTTGGTAAGGATCTTTAGCAGATCTTTTTTTAGCATTTCGATAGAAGAGTTTTATCATGGCAGTTCCTAAGAAAAAAACGTCTCAATCACGTCGTAACATGCGACGCTCTCATCATGCTTTGACAGCTTCAGCATATGGAGAATGTGGACATTGTGGTGAGTTAAAAAGACCCCATCATGTCTGTTCTTCATGTGGACATTATGCCGGGCGCGATACTGTTAAAGAGGCGAGCACAGCAGGACAATGATCTAAACATAAGATATGTTCTTAAAATTTTTTCCCATAGAGAGATAAAATTAAGGGAATAAGAGAAACACTTTTTGAGCATAATTAAAAAAATGAAGTCTGTTGGCAAAGCCGTTTGATATTTTTTAAAGGATATCGTATAAGATGGTTCTTACTTTTTTGTTGAAAAAACAAAAGGTTGAATACTAATGTTGAGGCTGATATTAAGGTTTTTCGAAAAATTCAAATGAAGATGAATCAAGAACTCATTCTAGCGTTGGACGCAATGGGGGGAACAAAAGCTCCCCAAGTGGTTGTGGAAGGCGCCCGACTTGCTCTTGAAAGATATCCGCGCTTAAAATTTTTATTTTTTGGAGACGAAACACAACTAAGTCCCCTTTTAAAAGATGATAAAAAACTTTCAGCCGCCGCGGTAATACGTCATACCGATATCATTGTTAATGATGAGATGAAGCCTTCTGCAGCTTTGCGTGTTGGTCGCAAATCGAGCATGGCTCTTGCTATTCAATCTGTTGCTGACGGGGAAGCTTTGGGCGTGATTTCTGGGGGAAATACGGGAGCATATATGGCTCTTTCTAAAATTTTATTGAAAACAGTAAAAGGTATTTCTCGTCCCGCCATAGCGAGCTATCTTCCAACGGAACGGGGAGGAGAAACAGTCATGCTAGATTTAGGTGCAAATGTTGCATGCGATGAGTTTAATCTTGTTGAATTTGCAATTATGGGATCTGTTTTTGCAACAGATGTTTTAGGATATAAGAATCCAAGTGTGGGTCTTTTAAATATTGGTGAAGAAGATCTTAAGGGAAGTCCTGTTTTGAGGCGTGCAGCTGATTATTTAAAAAATTATCCTGGCATTAATTTTTATGGGTTTATTGAAGGAAATGATATTTCTAAAGGAACGGTAGATGTTGTTGTCACAGATGGATTTACGGGAAATGTTGCACTTAAGACATTAGAAGGAACAGCGCGTCTTATTCGATCCTTTTTAAAAGATGCTTTCGCTGGATCACTCTTAGGGAAGATCGGATATTTCTTTGCTCTTCCAACATTAAAGCATGTTTTTCAACGGATGAATCCAAGCCGTTATAACGGTGCCATATTTTTAGGCCTTAATGGGATTGCCATAAAAAGTCACGGATCAACGGACGCTTTAGGCTTTTCAAACGCAATTTCTGTTGCTGTCGACATGCTTTCTCATGGTTTTAAATCACGAATAGAGATAAATATGGAAGATGTTAAAGCTTTTCTTGCTCAAGTAGAATCAGAGGTTAAAACTCAGGAAGAGAACTGATGGAATTGAATTCAGTTATTGTTAAAGGAATAGGCGGCTTTTTACCCGAAAAACGTTTTTCTAATGATGATTTTTCAGAAAGCTTAAATACATCCCATGAATGGATCTATGAAAGAACAGGGATTGAAGCACGTCGCATTGCAGCGTCCCATGAAACCACTTCAATTTTGGCGGTTAAAGCTTGTGAAGTGGCTCTCAAAGATGCAGGCATTAAAGCGGATGAGATTGATCTCATCATATGTGCAACGGCAACACCCGATAAGACATTTCCTGCAACAGCTGTTTTGATTCAACATGCTTTAGGTGTTTCTCAAGGTTTTGCTTTTGATATTCAAGCAGTGTGTAGCGGATTTGTTTATGCGCTTACCCTTGCCAATAATTTTTTAAAGCTTGGACAAGCAAAAAAAGCCCTGGTGATTGGCGCGGATGTTTCTTCACGCATCTTAGATTGGTCTGATCGCACAACATGTGTTTTATTTGGTGATGGAGCAGGGGCCATGGTTGTGGAAGCGATTTCTCCTAAACAAAACACACAAAATCGCGGGATTCTTTCTACGTCGCTTTATTCAGATGGAAAATTTTCAAGTCTTTTAGAAACAACAGGTGGGGTTTCAACAACAGGAACAGCGGGAACAATCCTTATGCAAGGACGTGAAGTCTATCGGCATGCTGTTGAGAAGATGACCAAGGGGATTCAAGAGGCCCTTGAGAAAAATAATTTAACAATTTCTGATATTGATTGGCTTGTTCCCCATCAGGCAAACAAACGTATTATGATTGCAGTTGCTGAACGTCTTGGTATTCCTCCTGAAAAGCTTATTATTACGCTTGGTGAACATGCAAATACTTTTGCCGCTACAATTCCATTAGCTCTTTGGGAAACTCAGAAAAAGAATCTTATTAAAGAAGGGGATCTTATTGTTTTGGAAGCCCTGGGAGGAGGATTGACCTGGGGATCCGTTGTTTTACGGTGGTAGAGCCTGTGCAAAGAATTTTAAAGGAAGTTTTCTTAATCTTTATATCAATTTAGCCGATTTTTAAATTTAAAAAAATGCATGTGTCCTTTCTTATAGCTCGAAAAACACTTGACATAAGAGGTGTGACAGGGTAGGCAATATCAATCTTTTATAAGATTTTTTTAAAAAGTCTTTTAGGGGGGTGTAGCTCAGTTGGTTAGAGCGCCGGCCTGTCACGCCGGAGGCCGCGGGTTCAAGTCCCGTCACTCCCGCCACTTTTTTATTCCAGCAATTGACTAAAATTAAGAATATTTTGAAAATATTTTGGGCTTTCTATGCTTGATTGAATAGTATTTATGTGAATTAAGAGGAAAAAATTAAAAAAACTATAAAAATGTCTATTTTCTCTTTAAATTACAGAGTTATCGAGTTCTTATTCAGAGAGTTTTTATTATCAAGCTTTACAATGCTTTTTTATTAGATTAAATTTAATTTTGTTTAAATTTAGAGAGTAAAATTATACCGATAAGCTAATAAGTGACTCATATAAAACTTTTTTAAAAATCTAAAAATAAAGAAAGTATTTTTTCTCTAATCTTATGGAAACTTTGATGGAGCAAAATAAAAAAAACCTATTTCAAAAAAACATAGAAATAAATTTAAAATTAAAAGAATTAACCATTCCTCTATTTGAAAATTCGCCTATTAATTCTGTTGGTTGTATGAGTTTTTTTATAGAAAAAGGAGAATATACTATTTATGATTCTAATTTAGAATGGGTTAAATTTTTCCTTGAGGAGTCGATTGATTTTACAAACAATCAACAGAGAAAAAATTTGCTAAAAAATATTTTTATTCATGATAAAAATTCTTACGTATCTTTTTGGGGAAAGGGCTATAATAATATAAACAACTATATTAACTCAGCTTTGACGTTGTGTAATAAGAATATTGGTCTAAGCATTTGGGAGAAAAGTAAAACCACTTTAAATGTATTTTCTTTTTCTACTAATTTGAGTAACTATGAAATAGTACCATTTTTTTCTAATAATATAAGCATGCTTAATTACTATATTCTATATTTAAACCAAAAACTTCCAGAGCTTACTAATAGTACTCAATATACTTTTTTAGAATGCCAAGATAAATTTTTTTTAAAAAATCTAAATAATCTTCAAAATTCTAATCTTACCAATTCAATTTTGAATCAAGCTCATTTATCTAAAATTAAGCTGAATGTGAAAGAACAGCCGTGTTATCTTACTTTTCAACAAATTAAAATAATCTACTACTTAGCTCATGGAATAAAGACGAAACAAATATCTGATATAATGAATATTTCTTCTCGAACTGTAGAATCTCATTTAGAAAATATTAAAATTAAAACATCTTTATATTCTAGAGATGCCTTATGTGAACTTTATTACCAAGAACTTCATGAGAAACTTAAGATTTATGATGCTCAATTTTAGAATTTATAAAAATTCTTATTTACTAAAAACATGCATGTTTAAAATATTATCATGTTTTTTCTTCACAGTATCAAATACTATTTTATCCTATGTAATTAGAAATCAAGTTAATGAATTAAATTATGCAGAAATAAATAAAATGCTATTTTTTCAATATTTCTTTCTGTCTATGTTATTATTTCCCTATCTATTATATAAAAAGGGATATAAAAATCTTAAAATTAATTTTTTTAGATCAATAGCTATTTATCCTGCAATTATTTTCTTTTATATCTCTTTGGCTTATTTTCAAATTACGATGCTTTCATTTTTCTTATTAATAATACCTATTGCTTCTTTTGTGTATATTTTTTTTTATGAAAAGAGATATAATTTATTTTATTTAACAATTAATTTATTATCAATAAGTGGTATATGTGTTATAACTGAATTTCAAACATTAAAAATTTTTAATTTTTATATATTATTTCCTATTATTGTAATTTTATTATTTGTTTTTGATATAATTTACTGTAAAAATTATTTTTCTAATGCAAAAAATGCTTTTTGTGATACAATTACAATTTTTATATTTATTTCTACATTTTCCTTTTTATTTTGTATTTTTAATCAAAAATTTTACAATTTCGAATGCTTTTATGAACTTATCACACTAAGTCTTTTTACTTTTTTGGCTTACTATTGTAATATTAAAGCCCATATTTATTCACAAGTTTCTGATATTGTTCCTTTTATAGCTTATCAAATTATTTTTAGCCGTGTTAGTGATTATTTATTATTCCAAAAAGAATTTTTTTGGTTTGATATGTTGGGTATTTCCTTAATTTTTTTTTCCTCTGTACTTATTTTTTTCTATAAAAAAATTAATGTGCCTGAAACCATACCCCATGACACAACTTCAATTTTTAAAGATAACCTAAAGAAAAAAGAAACTTATTCGACGGTGGTTTTGGATAAGGTAAATGAAGAGAAATCAGTAAAAATCTATTAAAATTTCTTTCAGTCATAATAAGCATATCCAAGCCATTTACTCCCACTAGAAGTGGGAGTTTGTTTATGAACCGCTCAAAGCGGATTTGTGTTACTTATTACCTGTAAAACAGGGCCAATTGTTCAGTCCGCTGATCATCAACTTCTTGGTTCTTGATATATCTTCGAACTGTTTCCTCGTTGAGCCCAACTGTACTCACAAAATATCCTCGAGCCCAAAATTTCTGCCCAACAAAATTCTTTTGTTTGTTTGCAATATTCTGAGCTACCCATATAGAGCTCTTCCCCTTTAAAAACCAACAATATTTGAAACTGCATGTTTAGGAGGGATTGATATCAACATATGAATGTGATCAGACATAAGATATCCTTCTTCTATTTTACATCCCTTTTGCTCTGCTAGACGATGAAATACCTCCTTAAGTTCCTTTCGAATTAATCCAAATAATGCTTTTTTTCTATATTTGGGCGTAAATACGATATGATACTATTTCCATAAATTAAAATAACAAGTATGATGTTCTGCAAATGGAAGCAAT
>JAFEBT010000017.1 GCA_018242545.1 Pseudomonadota bacterium | reverse complement strand
TTAAAGCACCTTTTTCTTTCTATCATACCTGAAATCAATCTCAAATGAAATCTTTAGAAGGGTTTTCTTAAGAATACTCTCAAAAAGAACCTCTTATGTTTCTTCACTTTCCTTATGGAAAGCACCTGATCAAAGGAGTCTCTAAACACCTGACAAAACAGTATGGATCTAAGATTTGGAATGGACACCCTTAAAAACATCAAGCAATTTTATATAGAGTACAAAGAGATAAGATTGAACGGAAGGTCTTAATTCTTTAATCTCCAAAAGCGCTGAGAAAAAATTATCAAAAAATAATAAAAGATGGCGGCCCCTTTTCTAAAGATCTTTTATCATATCCTGAATCTCTTCCGCCGATACTTTAATATCCACCCCTATTGTCTTAAAAACACGTTTGATATGATAAAAAATTCCAAAGTGATCAGCTTGAGTCTGATAAAACATTGCTTTAGCCCACTCTTCTTTTGATAACCTCTCATTTTCTGAAAGATTTTGGTCATAGCGATAATAAAGACAAACGAGTTCTGGAAAACAAAGCTGTTGACAAAAATCAAGAGCATCGTTGCGCAAAAATGTTTCTAAATGTAAGTAAAAAGGGTGATTTCCTAATTTCTTCAAAAAATCGAGATCAGAAAAAAGACTCCTTAAAACTGCGTATCTCTCAGAAATCTTTGATTTAAGAGACTTAAGTTCTTCTCCTAAGACCTCTTCCATTCTTACTTCAGCATTATAGACTTTTGGGTCTATCGGAACAAATCCCTTCCAGCTCAAAATATCTTCTTCAAGTAAAATCAGAAAAGGACGTCCTTCTTGTTGGAGCTCATTAGAGGTATTATTGCTAACCATAGGGTTCTTTTCAAGCTCTCTTACTTCCTCACGTAAAATAGAATTTGGTGTGAACCAAAGAATAAAATTATCTGGCAAACATGATTCTTTATCATACCAACTTAAGCCGTTTATAACTCTGCATTTGCCAAATGTTTGAGGAACTTCCCTTTCACAGCTTTCTAAAACAAAGCCTGGACCTGTCTCTTGTATAACTTCCCGGGCATAAAAATGATGCTCTTGAACATAGCCCAAATAAAATTGCCAAACCATATCTCTGTATTTAGATATTTCAGCTTTTTCGAACTCTTCAGAAATTCTAAAAAGGATTGGAAAATGATGAACAATGGTTACTGGTTTTTTCTCAAAATGAGCTTTTAATTTTTGTAGAATCACGCGACTCTTTTCTTTTCCTTCAGGCCCTTTAATAAATTTTATAAAATCATTCCCGCCAGAACTACAGCCAACACTCATGCCATCAAAAAGATCCCTAAAGTACTCTCTCTCTTCCCAATCTTCAGAACAATTCATTTCTTCACAAAAGCGGTCTTCATCTGAATAAGCTAAAATACTCCCATCTGGCGCATCTTTATGTAACGTATTTAAAAGAAGTCGATAAACATCACTTGCAATGACAGGGTTTCCAAAACACGCATTGTTAAAGATCGTTTCTAACATCTTATGATACGCAAAATGTTCTCTTTTTAGTGTTTTAACAACTTCTTCTACAAATTGAACTGAAAACCTATCATTAAATTGACTTTGAAGGGCTCTAAATTTCTCCTCATTAGAGCTATATGTCCAAGGATCACATGTCATAACAACACTTACTTTTTGAGGAGTCTGACTTAAGAATAGATCCACTCTAGAAAAGAAAATTGATCTATACTTTTCTCCCCCAATCAGAATTCTCTTTTTTGGATGATCTTTTGAAAGCATGTGAGGCCTATGGCCCGCCGTCCAAAAAAAATGAAGATATACCTGAGGTGTTCTATTAAGCCAAAGACCAATTTTTAAATTCTTTTGTGCTGAATCAATATCTATGAGTTCAAATGATTTATCGTCAACTATAGGAGAGGCTAAAATAGGGTGATCTTCTTCGTCATTTGAAAAAAATAAATCTTCATTTCTAAATTTACAGGGGGTTTGTAAACGTAAAAAGCTGAGATTTTCTTTTCCACCTATAAAGCTCAACTCTTCTGTTTCAAAAATAGGATGAAATTCTTCGTCTTCTGAAAAAAATAAATCTTCATTTCTAAATTTACAGGGGGTTTGTGAACGTAAAAAGCTGAGCTCTTCTTTTTCATCTAGAAAGCTCAACTTTTCTGGTTCAAGCCCGAACAAAGGGGCGTTTCCTAAAAGAAATAAAAAACATAAAAACTTTAAAATAAAGTGCATGAAAAAGCCTTTTTTAAATTAAGAATAAACTGAATAAGTCTTTACTTTAAAATAATTGCGAAATTCTTTTTTTCAAGCAAGTAAATATATATTTTTTATCTTGCTTTCCGAATTTATAGATTTAAATCTCTTTCTAAACATATACGGATCGTTTCTGCCGCAACAAGACTTGGATTTTTTTGAGAAGCTGGCGAGAGAGCTTGACGTACAAGCTTAAAAGAACGCTTTTGATCTGCCTGTAATTTTTTGCTCTTATAAAGAGCTTCCAAAGCCTCGCATAATGTATTTGGCTGGCAGGCTTCTTGAATTAACTCAGGAACAACGGCTTTTTTTAAAATAATATTGGGCATGGAAACATAGGGTATTTTAATCATACGGCGCACAATAAAAGCTGTGAACCAACTTGTTTTATATGTAATCACCATCGGAAGATTTGCTGCTGCCAGTTCTAAAGCAACGGTTCCAGATGCGCCAAGAGCAATTTTAGAAGCAGCAAAAGCATCTTTTTTTGTATTTTCTCCTTCAATCACCCAAATGGGAAAACTGACAGGATGTTTTTGAAGAATTTTTTCAATCTGGGGCTTTAAAAAAGAAAGCGTCGGCAGCACAATCCCAAATTTTGGAATTCTATGGGAAAGTTTTTGAAAGGTCTCTAAAAATATAGGGAGGTGTGTTAAAACTTCTCCTGTTCGGCTTCCCGGCAATGCACAAATCAAGGGGAGGTCACTTGGAATTTTAAAGGCCTTGCGAAGTCTTTCGCCCTTTCCTTCTGCATATCCTCCCTCAAGGATAGGATGTCCCACAAAAGTTGCAGGAAGCCCTTCTTTTAAGAAATAAGGCGGCTCAAAGTCAAAGAGGGTTAACAGATGCGTTAAAAATTTTGATATTTTTTTGGCCCGCTTTGGTCGCCAAGCCCAAACTGTTGGCGCGCCATAATGAATATGGGGAAGCGGATGTGTTTTTTGAGCCTTTTCTAATTTTCGAAGGGCACGTCCTACTCTAAAGCTAAAAGCAGGCGCATCAATTGTAATAAGAGCTTGAGGTTGTTCTTCAAATACATATTGGGCCACTTCTTTTACACGTTTTAAGACATTTAAAGCCTGAGGTAACACCTCAAGAACCCCAATAATTGTTAAATCTTCCATGGGAAACAAGCTTTTCATGCCCTCAGCACACATTAAAGGCCCGCCTACGCCCACAAATTGGGGGTCTTTAAAAATCTGCTTCAAAGATCGCATAAGCGAACAGCCCAAAAGATCTCCAGAAGGCTCTCCCGCAATAATGCAAAATAAAGGAGATTGAGAAGAATGGGAGCGTGGGGGTAAATCTGTTATTTTTCTTCCTCCCATCCAAAAACAAAAAGGCCTGCTTTATCCGCAAATTCTTGGCAAACTTTTTGATGAATTAAAAGTGTTTTAGAGGCTTCAGCAACAACCCCTAAAAAGCCTTGCGCTCGGAGGTTTTCTAATGTTTTAAGACCAAGCGTGGGAAGATCTACTTTTTCATCTTGTTGAGGCTTACAAAGTTTCACAAGAAGCCCACTTGGCATTCCCCTCTCAAAGCGTTCTTTTTTAAGATCTCCACATCGTTTGATCAGAGCATCAGTGCCTTCAATGGCTTCCACTCCTAAAACTAGACCTTGATCAATAATGACAGATTGCCCCACATCTGCAGATCCTAAAAGGCGCGCAACCTTAATCCCAAGAGCCATATCTTCTAAAAGAAAAGAAGGAATAGTGTTTTTTCCCAAAGGTCCTCTAGGAAGAAGAATATTTTCAGCCGGGAGAATTTCTTCAATCCGCTTAACAGAAAATCCTTCGTTTTCAAGCTCTTGGACCAAGAAAGAGAGAAGCGCATCATCTCCAAGGGCCTTCATTCCAAGGCGTGTCATTAATTTCGCGGTATAAAAATCCGGCCTTAACTCTTTAAAAGAAGGTCTCTGGATGGACCCAATGAGCACGACCTCCTGAACATTTTCAGAACGAAGTGCTTGAAGCATTTTCCCAAGAGCACCGAGCCTACACCAGAAGTGGGGAATTTTTCCTTGAAAAAGATCTGACGCCGTTTGTCCTTCAAACCCAATTCCAAAAATCGGCCGACCGATTTTAAGACACTGCTCGATCACCTGAAGGGGAAGATCACCACCACCAGCAATAAGACCAAGTTTTGGAAACATTTTTTCCCCTAAGACGCACTTTTAGGTAAACAAAGTGCGCGATCTGTTTGAGACTGCATAAAAGAGAGAATTTCCATGACAATTTCATGGTCTTTAAACAATGTCGCAACATCTAAAATACGCTCTGCCATTGTACCTTCTTGTGCAAAAAGAAGACGATAGGCATTTCTCAGACTATGAATACTTTCTCTTGAAAAACCACGCCTTTTAAGTCCAATAACATTGAGTCCTGAAAGGCGTGCACGGTCTCCCATCACAGATCCATAAGGGATAACATCATTCTCAACACCCGACATTCCACCAATCATAGCATGTCTCCCAATACGAACATATTGGTGAACAGCTGAAAGCCCACCAATATTGGCATAATCTCCAACGGTTACATGTCCTCCCAATGTCGCATTGTTTGCCATAATGACATGATTTCCAAGCTTACAATCATGCGCAACATGCGTTGCAACCATCAAAAAACAATGATGTCCAATCCGCGTTTCTCCGCCCCCTTGAGCTGTCCCAGGATGAATGGTGACATGTTCTCGAAGAATTGTGTTCTCTCCAATGATTATTTGGTGTTTTGACTTTTCATAGGTCAATCTTAAAGATTGCGGAGCCCCCCCCAAAACAGCAAAAGGAAAAACTTCAACATTCTTACCAAGATGGGTTCTTCCTTGAATGACAACATTTGAATGAAGAACAACATTATCTTCTAATATGGCTTCTTTTGAAACACTACAAAAAGCCCCAATAGAAACATTTTTACCCAATTGAGCGCCTTCTTCAATAAGGGCTGTGGGGTGAATGCCCAAAGACATCGTTTTTGAGGGTTGAGACATTATTTAAGAATCCATCAACATTGCGGTAAAAATAGCTTCTGCAACAGGGGTATTATCGACAAGCGCTTTTCCCTCAAATCGCCACACGTTAGAACGTTGACGCTGCTTTATGACATGAAGATGCAACGTGTCTCCTGGAACAACAGGCTTCCTAAAACGGGCATTTTCGACCGACATAAAATAGACAAGTTTTCCTTCACATTCTTTTCCCATGGTGCGCATAACAAGAACAGCCGCCGTTTGTGCCATTGCCTCAATGATAAGAACACCTGGCATAATCGGACTTTCCGGAAAATGACCTTGGAAATACCATTCGTTTAAGGTGACATTCTTAATGCCCACACCACTTTCATTTGGAATAACATTGACGAGCTTATCAATAAGCAACATCGGATAACGGTGCGGAATCATTTCACGAATACGAATAATATCAATCGTCTCAGGAACATTTTGACTGTTATTATTTTCCGAAGATTCTTTATGGGCTTGAATATTGAGAGAAGAAGCTGTCATGAAATTCTCGCGACTAAATTTAAAAGGTTATAACTTTTAAGCCATCTACACTTAAAGAGTAGAAATCATATATTCTCTTATACAACCATTTTAAGGTATTTTTCTATCCTAAATTTATAAGATTTTTTAAGAATGTTTTTTTCTTTTTAATAAGATCCTGTTTATGGAAGAAAGCTCTTTTTGAAAAGGCTTGTAAGATTCTTGTTAAAATGCTGAGTTCCTCTTATTTTTAAGCTTATGACTTTCTGTTATAGATTATTTTCTTTTTAAAAAAAGAGAAACATCTCTGATTACCTTGACTTATGTTTTTTCATATTAAAATTGACTTTTTTAACAATAAAGCCAATGATATTAAAAGATAAAGCCTTAAAGATTACGAAAAAAATAACAAGCTTATCGATGCCACTTTTCAAGACATTTATGTTCTTACACCGTTCAATTAAAAATATATGGAGAAAAAAGGCCTCATGAACTTTCTTAAAAAATTCCTTTCCTTGTCCTCTAAGTCCTTTCTTATTCTCACGCTTCTTCTCTCTTTTCCCCTCAAATCTTATGCCATTGATGCTGCGATGATTGGGATAGGATCCGTTATTGTTACCTTAGGTGCAACAATTTGGGGACTGGGCGTATATCTTCATATATCTCCGGAGTTTTACAAAAAATGTTGTGGGCAACATCAAGATGATGAAGATGAAGGTCGACCTCTTGTTAAGAAAAATCCCTCTCCTCATCGCACAAAGGACGAACATATTATTCACAATCCTCCCAAAGGCCCCTCTCATATGCATGAAGATGACTCCCAAAGAGGTGTGGGTTGACATTTTAAAAATACCAATGTTATATTCTTAAAAAAGGGATCGTTTTCCCATAATAAATTATCACAACCAACTTAAGAAGTTTCTCTTATGAAAAAAATCAAAAAATTTTCCTCTCTGTTATGCTTTGTTTCTCTTATGTTATCAGCGACCCCTATGAAAGCGCCTGCCAATCCTGGTTATTGCGCTTCCTGGGCTATTGCAATCGGATACATGTATGCAGGCGCGATTGGAAGCGCAATCGTCTGTATTGGCGGCATAAATTGCTGTAAAGCACTCAGTAATGGATGTGAAAACCTCTGTCAAACGAGCTCTAAAGGGTTAAATAAAAAAGAGAGCTCCAAAGAGGATGATTTTGAAGGTCAAACTCTTCTTTCAAAAGGACCGCGCCTTTCCGTACAATCAGACGAGGATGAGAACTGATTTAAGAAAAAAAACAGCCCTATAATTAACTTACTGGGATGTTTTCTCTTTGCGAAGGGAGGGATTTCGAATGAGACGACTTAAAGTGGCATTTTGCTTATGCCAGTTCAAGATTGCAACGGCGGGCGTTCCGGCGACTGTTTCACCCTCTGCAACATCCCGCATTAAGCCACTTTGAGCCGCAATGCGCGCTCTTGATCCTATCTTAAGATGATCTGCAAATCCAGCTTGCCCGCCTGCTGCAACATAATCTCCAAGGACCGTACTTCCTGCAATTCCGACTTGAGCCACAATAATACATCCGCGGCCAAGCGTAACGTTATGAGCAATTTGGACAAGATTATCAATGCGCGTTTGAGCTCCAATGAATGTATCTTTGAGTGACCCACGATCGATTGTACAATTAGCTCCGATTTCAACACCATCTTCCAAAATGACACGTCCTAAATGTGGAAGCGCAATAAAACCTTTCTCATCCGTTACGAATCCAAAGCCTTCTTGGCCAATCCGTGTTCCTGGGCCGATAATGACACGCTTTCCAATCAGGGCAAAAAAGAGACTGACATGAGGCGCAATCCGCGTTCCTTCTCCAACAACAACGTGAGGTCCAATAATCGTTTGAGATCCAATCTGAACATGGTCGGAAATCTCTGCCCCCTCATGAATCACAACGCCAGGCTCCAAGATAACATTCTTTCCAATTTGAGCTGTTGGATGAATAAAACACGCCTGGGATTTTATAGAGTATTCAGCACCGAGCGTGGGCAAAACACGACTGTCTGGATAAAATGCCGCCGCCACTTCAGCAAAAGCACGCAAAGGAGCCTCCGTGTAGAGAGGAAACACGGTTGGAGGAATATTTTCTTTTAAAGACTCTCTTACAAAACACAAAGACGTTTTTGTATGGCTTAAATCTTGACGATATTTATCAAGGCAAAAGCTGATCTCACCTTCTTGGGCCGTATCAAGAACCCCCACATCTTTAATCCATAAATCATGGGGAGGAGATTGGTCTTCATTCAGACGAACGCCAGAAATCTCTAGGATACGTTCAAGAGAAAAAGGTCCCTTATTTTTATAAAAACGAGAATCTGCCATCTTTCCTTCTCACGGTCTCTTAGGTTCGATGAAAAAAGGACCAAGGCTTTCGCGTGTCTAAAAGCTCTTGGTCCTTTATTTCTTCAAATAAAGTCTGATTTACTTGTCAGACATTTCAATCTTAACATTTGTTAAGGTTTTCTTAACAATTTCAGAAACTTCTTTGCTGACATCCAAATTCTCTGCAGAATAAGCAACGCTCATTGGGAAAAGAACAAGGTTCAAGCCTTTAGCTTTTGCAACTTGAGAAATGGCTTCCATAACTTTAGCATTTACTTTTTCCATAGCACCTGCAAAAGCTTTATCAAGCTGAGCTTTTCTGCCTTCTACGATTTTTTGCACTTCACCAATACGATTTTCAAAAGCTGTACGTTTCTTTGCAAATTCAGCTTCAGATAATTTCTTCTGAGCTTCTGCAAGGCTTGTATCAGCTTTTCTAAGTTCAGCTTCATACTTGCCAACTTCCGTTGCAAAGCTTTTTCTCAAATTCTCAAGCTGCTTTTGAATTTCCTTTGTAACAGGCAAATCAGCCAAAATCTTTTGAATATCAACAACACCAATTACAGGTGCTGGAAGAGCTGCATTGTCTGCATAAACATGCGCAGTAGACAAAGACATTCCACCACCGATAAGAGTGGCAGCAACCGCGATACTCGATAGAATATTTTTTACCTTCATAAAAGTTCTCCTAAACACTGCTTCAACAAAGGATTTTCTAAAAAACTTAAGAAACATTTCACAAGTGCGCTCTGAAAATCAAATTTCCTAAAACCTTCAAACATTCTTTTCGTTTAATTTTGAAAGTTTTTGAGCTTTTGAAATCTCCTTAATTTTCTTTCGAAATTCCCATCTACATCCATCTTTATCAGATTTTTTACGGTCTGTAAAAACTCTTTTAAAGAGAATCTCCAAATTACAACTGCGTTGAAAATCCAAACAAGAACATACGTGTCTTGTCAAGCGTTCTTTTTTTCAAAGGCCAGGCAAAATTGACTCTAAGAGGACCCATTGGGGATCGCCAGGCAAGCCCCACGCCCGCTGAAACACGCAAGGAATTATCATCAAAAACGATCGGATCATTTTTATATTGGGAATCCCATACACTTCCTGCATCAATAAACGTTGATCCTCGAATTCCAAATTCATTGGGCAGACCAATTGGGAAGGTTGATTCTAAAGACATTGAATAAAACTTCATACCTCCCAAAGAATCTTGAATTCCTGTTTTATCTCGGGGAGAAACACCCGCAAAGTCAAACCCACGTAGACTATCTCCCCCAAGATTATAACGATCTGCAATACGCAGTGTACGTCCAAATCCTAAAATTTGACCATATTTTCCACGTGTGGACAATGTAATCTCTTCTCCTAATGGATAATAATAAACGGCACCGACTTCATTCTTTAAGTATTTTACGTCGCCTCCAACACCCGCAAATTCATTGGTCAGGCTTGTCGTATAGCCAGAACGTGGATCTATTCTTGAATCTCTGCGATCATAAGTGAGCGTTTGAAAAACCGAAGAAATCACCGTATTGACACGTTGTTGACGAATAAATTTTGAAGCATAAGAAGAAAGGCCTCCAATATGATCAAATCGAATGCCGTAACCGAGAACTTGTGTCCAATATTCTGCGAGCTCATAACCAATCCAAGTTCCCAAGCCATTGGTTCTTTCTTCGAACGAACTTTGACTCTTAAGGTCTTCTTTCTTCATATAGGCATTTGCCCCAAACATGAGATGCCGGCCTAAAAAGTAAGGCTGTTCATAATCAAAATCGATTAAAGACTGACGTTTTGCGATACGTGTTTTAGCACCTACAGATTGTCCTGTTCCTAGAAGATTTCGCTCCCGCACAGAAATCTCACCAAGAGGACCTATATTTTGACCATATCCTCCAGAAAGCATCAATTCTCCTGTCGATTGCTCTTCAACATCAATCTTTATAATAACTTTATCTGGTGCATCTCCAGGATGGCGCGTTAGGTCCACCTTTTTGAAATAATTTAGATCTTTAATCTTTTGAAGAGACTTACGAACCCGAACCACGTTAAAGGCATCTCCTTCGGAAATCGTTAATTCGCGCCTAATAACAGAATCAAGTGTTCGTGTATTTCCAATAATATCAATGCGTTGAATGTATATTTTGGGGCCTTCTTCTAAAATAAAGGTTAAATCAACCGTCAGGTCTTCTTTATTTTTTTTGGCTTTTGCTTTTGGCTCGACAAAGGCATATCCTTGCTCACCAGCAACTTCCATCATTTTTTCAACGGTTTGGTCCACAAGCTTTGCTGAATACCAATCTTCTTCGTCAAAGACCACCGCTTCTTGGAGCTTTTCAAGAGAAATACTTGGTATTTTACTTTCAATCTCAACCTTACCAAATTTATATTTTTCACCTTCTTCTAAGGTAAATGTAATAAAAAAGTCTTTTTGATCAGGACTTAATTCTGCAACCGCTGACACAATTTTAAAATCTGCATATCCATGATTTAAATAAAATTGGCGCAACTTTTCTTGGTCATAGTTCAAACGATCAGGGTCATAATTGTCATCTGAGGTAAAAAATCGGTACCATCTTGCTTCTTTGGTTTGAATCGCAGCTTCAAGAGTTCCATCACTAAAATTTCGATTGCCCACAAAGTTAATTTTTTCAACCTGTGTCACAGGACCTTCTTCGATTTCAAAAACAAGATCTATTCTATTTTCAGGAAGCTTAATAATTTTAGGCTCAACACGCGCTGCAAAACGACCAGATTGCCTGTAGATTTGTAAAAGCTTTTGCTGAGCAGATTGCACTTTGTTTCGTGTATAAATTGTCCGAGGTGAAAGCCCAATTTCTTTATCTAAGGTTTCACTGGAGATTTTTTGATTTCCTTCAAAAGCCACGCGATTAATAATTGGATTTTCTTGCACATGGACAATTAACGTTTTTCCCTGTTGATCAAATGTAACGTCTGAAAAAAAGTTTGTTCCAAAAAGCGCTTTGAAGGACTCATTTAACTTCTCAGGCGTGGCAACATCGCCTTCTTTTAATTTTAAGTAAAGGAGAATGGTTTCAACATCAATACGTTGATTCCCTTCAACCACTATTTTTGAAATAATTTCCTGATTATTAAGAGAAATTTCTTCAATAACAGCCTTAGTTGGACGTGATAGGAGTGCCAAACTTCCCATTATTAAGACTGGAGAAATTCTTCTTAAAAGAGTATTTTTAGAGGCCTTAAAAAACATTCTTACCGTTTCTTTCATTATCTTAAAAAAGATTTATAATTTTCTCAACAACCTTTAAATGGACAAGATCATTCCAAAATGAAAATATCATAAGACTGCCCACAATAAGAAATCCAATGTAGAAACCCTTTTCTTGAGCTTTTTCACTTAGGGGTTTTCCCCCACGAATAACTTCAATCCCATAAAACAGAAGATGCCCACCGTCTAATAAAGGAATAGGAAGGAGGTTAATAAACCCAAGGCTGACGGATAAAATTCCAATAAACCATAAAAAAGTTGGAAGCCCGGCTTGTGCAACTTCTCCAGCAAGTTGCGCAATTCGAAGAGGCCCTCCCAGTTCTTCCGCACTTCGCGTGCCTAAAATCATTTGTCCAATGGATTTAAGCGTCTGCATCGTCAATGTAAAGCATTCTTTTGCAGCATAGAAGACAGCTTCTAAAGGATTCCGTTGAATATATTCAACGCCCTGTCGACCGATCCCCAAAACCCCGACTTCTTGTTTTTTTCCAAAAAGCCCTTTAACTTCTTTTGTATCCGGCGTCACATTCAAAGAAACTTCATCCTCACCACGCATCAGTGTCATTGAAAGAGGAACGCCTGGATTTTCTGATATGATGAGTTGCATGTCTTCAAAACGTTGAATGGGGAGATCTTCCACAGAGACAATCCGATCTCCAATTAAAAGACCTGCTTTTTGAGCAGCACTGCCTTCTTGAATAAAGCCTATTTCAGCTGGGGTATACCTCTCTCCAACTGTTGCAAAAAGAAAAGAAAAAACAAGAAAAGCAAAAAGGTAATTGGCCAAAGGCCCTGCAGCGCTAACAGCAATACGTTGCCAGACCGTTTTTCCATGAAGCGTCAAAGCACGATCTCGTTCAGACATTTTATGCATTTCTGCCTGATCTGGTGTGCTTGCAGCATTTGCATCACCATACATTTTGACATATCCCCCCAAAGGAAGAAGACTTACTTTCCAGCGTGTTTGCGCTTTATCTGTCCATCCAAAAAGCTCTGGTCCAAAGCCAATTGAAAAGACATCTACCTTAACGCCATTCCATCGGGCGACAAGATAATGTCCCAATTCATGAACAAAAACCAAAATCGTTAAGACGATCACAAAAGGTAAAATATAATGTGTTAAAAGATCCATGTTATTTTATCTTTACAAACTCTGAAAATGATACAAATTGAAGCTTTCCTTTTTTCTTTTAAAATAAGGAGCCTCCCCCAAAACCTTTAATTCGACCTCATAGTAGGAGGAGATTAAAAAAAAGACAAGCCTTTCTTTTTTTAAATAAAAATTTTTATTTTTAAAACCTTTTTCATTTAAAAAAATCTCCCTTTGTAAGCCATAAAATCAAAGTTATGAAAGGAAGTGCGGCAAGCGTACTATCCAAGCGATCAAACAGTCCTCCATGTCCTGGAATGATGTTTCCTGAATCCTTAACTTTTTTACGTCTTTTAAGATAAGACTCGAGAAGATCTCCAAAAACCGCACACAGAACAACACCCAAGGACACCCCTAAAACACCTTTAAAATCAAATCCAAAGAAATTGCCACTTAAAATTCCAACACTTTCACCCGCACAGACACCCCCCAAAAAACCACTCCATGTTTTCTTAGGGCTTATGGTTGGCGCTATTTTGGGGCCCTTGAGCCAAGAACCAATAAGATAAGCCCCGATATCGGATGCCCAGATGATAAAGAGCATCCATAAAATAATGTGACATCCTTGTTCAAGCTCAAAAATCCATAAAAAAGAAAGACATGGAACTCCAATATAAAGAAGCCCCCAAAAAATCCAACCATCATGGGTCAATCTTTGGAGGAGGGGCGCGCCTGACTTTCCTTCAGCATTTTTTTCCCGTTTGACTTTCTTCATCCCATAATTTCGCAAAATATAATAAGAAAATGCTGACAACCCCAACAAAAAAGCTAAAGATTCTTTTAAACCCCATTTCAAGAAAACCACTTCACTTCCCAAAAGAACCCCATAAAAAAGCCCTTTTTCAATTTTTGTTTGAATATGACCCATTTTGAGCCATTCATAAGAAAAACCCACCAGCAAAGCACCTACAAGAAGAGTTGTTAAAGGAGGTCCATAGATTAAAATTCCAAGCGTAAAGGGAATAAGAAATCCGATTGAAAGCGTTCGTTTAAGAAATCCGGAGTCATTTTCGAGCATTTAACGTATCTTCTCTCTTAGTTAACAAAAAGTTACGAACTATTTTTTTGTTCCTTTTTCCAATTTTCAAAAACGGATTGAAGCTCACAAAGACGCTCCTGTAATTTTTTTTCTTGCCCACGGCCTGTTGGCTCATAGAACAAAGAGGGCTCCATAGACACAGGCCAACAATTTTGCCCGGAAACCCCCTCTTCCATATCATGATCATAGCAGTACCCTTTTCCGTACCCAAGTTCTTTCATAAGCCTTGTTGGTGCATTTAACAAAGAAGGTGGCGGCGGAAGAGAGCCTGTTTTCTGAACAAAAGCTTGTGCTTTTTTATGAGCTTCATAAACTTTATTCGATTTTGGCGCAAGAGCAAGATAAAGTGTTGCCTGAGAAAGGGCCAAATCTCCTTCCGGAGATCCTAATCTTTCAAATGTTTTTAAGGCATTTAACGTCAGTGCCAAAGCTTCTGGATCTGCAAGACCAATGTCCTCAAGAGCCGCACGGATGAGTCTACGCGCAATAAAACGTCGGTCTTCTCCCCCTTCCAACATACGCATCAACCAATAAAGCGCTGCATGGGGATCTGAAGCACGAATGGATTTATGCAAAGCACTAATGAGATTATAATGCTCTTCACGATCTTTATCATATAAAAGAGCTCTTTTTTGAAGGCTTTTTACAAGTTCTTCAGGAGAAAGAGGTGCTTGGGAAGACGGTAATAAAGACAAAGATTCAGCCATATTTAAGAGATATCTGCCATCTCCTCCAGCCATTTCTAAAAAAAGATCTCTGGCTTTTTCGGTCAGCGGAAGAGGATGATTAAGTGTCTTTTCTGCCCGTTTTAATAGTTTTTCAAGGTCTTCTTTTGAAAGAGCAGTTACCGTAAAAACCTGAAGTCGTGACAAAAGTGCGCTGTTGAGTTCAAAGGAGGGATTTTCGGTCGTTGCCCCCACAAGAATAATCACACCACTTTCAATATAAGGCAAAAAAGCATCCTGTTGCGCACGATTAAACCGATGAATTTCATCCACGAATAAAAGGGTTCCGGCTGTCTTTGAATTCATTTTTTGGCGTACCTGTGCCTGCTCAAAAATTTTCTTTAAATCAGACACACCTGAAAAAATGGCTGAAATTGATTCAAAAACAAGATTTGTTTTATGGGCTAAAAGCCGTGCAATCGTGGTTTTTCCAACACCCGCAGGCCCCCATAAAATAAGGGAAGAGATGTGGCCCGTCTTTATCATTCTCGAAAACGGAGAGCCTTCAGCAAAAAGTTCTTTTTGGCCTATAATATCTTCCATTTTCTGAGGTCTTAATCTTTCAGCCAAAGGACGCGTTTTATTTTTATCGTCCAAAGAAGTTCCATTTTGGGTAATAGAATCCAAAGATGTCTCTTTGGGCACCTGAGAAGAAGATTCAAAAAGAGTTGGATAGATATCTTTCACATTAAACTCTCAAAATAATTGTTTTTTATACTCTTTTCGTGCTTCTTAAACAAGCTCAAAAGAAATAAGAAAGATGCCTCATATCAAACCTTTATTCTTAAAAAAAAAGCCCCAAAAGGGGCTTTTTAAAGTATTTAAAAAACGGATTTAAAAATCCGATGTTGAGAGAGACGCGCGTCGCATAACACTTTTGTCTTTCCCTGAATCACTTTCAAGATAAAAAGACCTCAACTTTTTAACTTTGATCTACTTTATGGAAATCTGCACTTTTCCCCTGTTTCTTTTTTTCTCTTTTTTTATTCAAAAAAACAGATCCCATATCATAAATAAAAAGACAAAACGTTCAAACCTTTGAATAAAAAAGTGACGACTAAGATGCACTTTTAAAAGTTTATAAAAGTATTAAATGCATCTTTTTATTTTTATTATTATCTTTTTATTATTCCAATAATAAAAAGATCTGTCAATATTTTTCTTGATTATTCATAAAATAAAAACATTCATATTCAGTGTGTTATTTAACAATTTTAATTATCTTTTTATTTACTTAAAAAATAAAATAAAAATCTTCTTAAAGAAAATAAATAAAGCAAGCTTTTGTAACATATAAAAAACCAAACCAGACCCCATAAAAAAAGCCCCTTAAAAGGGGCCTTTTTTTAAGAAAAGAATCGTTAGATTTATTCTGCAGGAGCTTCACCTGTCGAAGCATCACCACCATCTGTATCGCCATCCCCTCCTTCAGTGGGCTCTTCTTCAGCGGGCTCTTGATAAATACCTGCAGCAACAGCAGCATCATAACATGAAGTATAGTTATCCTTAATTGTCTCTGGTTCACCTCCATGAAACTTTAAACAGGCATTCCATCCAACAGAAGTCTTACAAGCCGTTGATGAACAAGCAACACTTTTTGCACCTCCTTTAAGCCCACTCCATACGCTATGAAAAAGAGATGCATGTGCATTTCCTTGAAAACCCAAAACACCAACAATAAGAGCACTTAGGCTTATAATTTTAAGATTTGATTTACGCACGGAAACCTCCAACTTTGTTATATTTATTTCTTATCTATAAAGAGCTAAAACGCCTCATCCAAAACGAAAGCAACTCTCTTAGAGTCCCTTTGAAAAGAACAGATTTGTTTTTTAAGAAATTCTTCACGACTGACTTTATCAATCCAAGTCGAGAATAAATGGACCCCTCTTTCTTGTTAACTTTTATTCTCATTGTTAATCTTAGTATTTCAAATATTCTTTAGAACGTCAAGCTTCTTTTCATCCCTCCTCAAAACTCATTGTATTGTATGACAAATTTCAAGAAACTACTCTTCCTTCAAAGTCTCATCTTCATCATCACCTTCATTTGCTTCATTCTCCCCTGTTCCATCCGGTGAATCAGGGCATTTTTCTGTGCACCAATCGAAAAGCCCTTCTATATGTGTACATTTATCGCGATATTTTTCACAAAATCTACAATCTAAAGGATTTTTTGCCTTAGCCCATGAAGATCGGCACGTTCGGTTAAGCGTTACTGCCGGGTCATTTTCTTGGGTTTCAGAAGGGCAATTTAAAGTGGTTAACCCCGCAGCGCAGGCACATGGACGATGATACTTTATAATCTCAGCATGCGTTTTACAAAAATTCTTTTGGCAATCCCCAATCCCTTCACTCTTACAAATACTTTCTCGGCACGATGCATATGAAAGTGTACTGTCACATTTAGCTCCCCCTGATAGGTTTGCAACTAACCCTCCTAAAGTTGATGTCCAATGAGCCTTTACATCCTCATAAAGCCCAAAAAACAGCATGCTGCTCATAAGCTACAAAAAGTTAATTTCTGCGGGGTGTTCATAAAATTTCTCCCTTTTTTTATTTCTTAGAAATCCATGATTTCATCATAGAATCCAACGCATTTTATGTTCTTATTTTTTACTGAAGTTAAAGTGTTTCAAATATCCTTTTGTACGTCAAGATGCTTTTTTCTCCTTTATTTAAGCCTAAGACATTCTAAAAAAGAAGCGTGGCCTCTTTTTTTCTTGTTTCACAAGCCCGCTTGTGCTAGGTACTCTTTACTAGCTCGTCAATAGCTCACGTCCTTCTTGTTTTTTTTCATAAAAGTTGGACACTTATTTTTACGCGGGGTGGAGCAGCCCGGTAGCTCGTCAGGCTCATAACCTGAAGGTCGCAGGTTCAAATCCTGCCCCCGCAACCAATAATTAATCCTTTTTTAGAGATTCTTTCTTATCAAAAAGCATTTGAAAATGCTTCATTATAAAAAGTCCAGTCGGTCCCATAAAGAATCAACTTTTTCGTTTGTAAAATACATGATAAAAATCAATCTAAAAACTACTTTTAATAAAAAAATTACAAATCACTTGTCGTTTTTGTAAAAAGAAGCACTATTTATTAAACCAATTATATATAGAATGACTTTGGTTTTGATGGGAGCAAACAATTTATTTAAAAACAATTCAAGTTTCACATAGGTTAGAAAACACAAATGAGGGAGCAATCCACAGTCTTGCGGAAGAAGAGGGAACTTTTCTTTCTTTGAAACAATTCCTTATTTTGAGAAATTCTAGAAAACGATTTCCTGTAATCGTTTTGACCTTTCCCCAATCACGTCACAAATTTCAGCAAAAATAAGAGATTTAATGCCAGATTTACCTAAAGAGTCTTTCAACATATAAGCCTTTTCCATACAAAGAGCCGCTGTTTTTAAGAGATCTTTCTGAAGAGTCTTTTTAGCAGAAGCTGTATCTGGAACAAGCTGACACCAATGACGAAACAATACCTTATCAGGATCGTATTTTTTTCCAATTTGCATAGCTATTTTTTTAGATATATTTGGATCTAACGCTGTACAAAGAAGATCATACGCAGGATATAGTTCAGGTACATTTCTTTTATAGAGAAAAGAAAAATTCCCGATCGAGGTTATTTTTACAAAAAAAGAAATTAAGACATTGAATATTCCCGATCAGGATGATTTCTATTCGATTTACATCCTTTTTAGAAATCTTCAAAGAGCCTATACCCATACACAAATTTCTTTGAAAGAAATGATGTCATCTTAATTTTTGGTGTCTCAATTCGTTTGTGTTCCCATCAATTTTTTATTCTTAATAATCCAGCCTAATGTAACGATACTCAAAAAAATAAAAACGGAGAGCATAAGCCCAATATTTCGGAAAGATCCGTTATAAAAATACCCCATAAACTGAAGAGAAATGGCGCAGAGAATGAGCTTAAATCCTTGCAAAACACCAGAAATACGCCCTTTTGCCTCCGGCATGAGATTTAAAGAAAGGGGATATAAAAGCGTAACAGGCAAGATTTGCCCCACAATCATAATAAGAAGACAAAATGTAATCATAAGAGGACTTGTTGAATTTAACACAACGAGACCCATCACCAAAACAAAAGATAAAATCAAAATAGAGTTTGAAAGAGACAGCATTTTTTTATGACTAAACCGGTTTATAAAAGGACTTGAAAGCAAAGTTCCAATGGCAAAAAGAAAAGCTAAGGACCCTTGGTAATATCCAAAATGAGACAAACTAACCCCCAAATCTTCCATATAAAGAAGCGGCGCCATGCCCACAAAAACCCAATATGGAACAGCTATTCCAATAATATGTATGATCAAAAGAAGAAGTGGCTTTGATTTAAATATATCTCGATACCCGACAGGTGAACTTTTTATCGGTGATGGGGTAGGTTTTGTGGCAGGAATAAAAAGAACACTCATGATAAAGGAAAAAATCCCCAAAATGAGCAGCGCTATAAAGTTCCCTTGCCAGTGATAATAAAGACTTATATAGCTTCCTAAAACCGGTGCAATTCCAACAGATATATTACAAATTCCGTTGAGAAGTGCAAAAAGGGATTGCTGTTTTTCAAGAGGATAAAGGTCGGCAATAATTAAAAAACTTAAGATACAAGGAGAAGCAACGCCGACACCTTGAAGAAGGCGTCCCAGGAGCATTAGTTCGTATCCCCCACCCCACAAACACAGCATGCTCCCTGCAATAAAAATCAGAAGACCTGACAACAAAACGGGCTTTCGTCCATAACGATCGGCAAGGGCACCGGTGATAAAAAGACTGGCACAATACCCAATAAAGTTAATGGAGAGTAAAGCTTCTACCCAAAAAGGCGTGAGATTAAAAATCTTTTGAATTTCTGGGAAACTGGGCACAAAAAGATCAAACTCCATCCCTGTTAAAAAATCCATAACAATGATGGTGGTTAGAAGAAGAACTTTAGAAAAAGGATTTTGCATTTTTTTTACAATAAACAGTGAGGAAAATAAAAGAACTAGAGTGTACTTTATGCCAAAGACGTAAAGGTCTCAAGAACTTAAACAAAATAGACTTCCCCTTCATACAAAAAAACAAAGCCGTGACTTGAAAACATATGCTTTCTTTTTCATTTTTTACTTACGTTGGTCTTTTTAAATCAAGAGGGGTCGCACCTTCTTCTAGAATCTTAAGGTAGTTATGGTATATGTAAACCTTATCACGTTTTTTTCCGCTTCTTTCTTCTAGGATACCCAGATCTAGCATATTCTTAAGAGCACTGCGGGCGGTAGGAGAAGTCATTCCTAACTCAGAAGCAAGAAAAGGTACCGTTACCTGAGGGAGTTTCTTCAAATACTCAAAGACTTGTTCACATGAAAATCTTGCCCGTCCCAGCAAAGAAATTTTCTCAAAATCATGTGTGAATAATTTATTAATATCTCCTGCTGTTTGAATACCTTGCTTTGCAGAAACAATCACACCTTCTAAAAAGAACTCTAACCAAGCTTCCCATGCCCCATTTAGCCGAACCTCTTGCAACAAACGATAATAGAGATGACGATTTTGTTTTAAATAAAGGCTCAAATACAAAATGGGTTCATCCAACATTTTACTCTGACAAAGAAGGAGTGTAATCAAGAGCCTTCCTAATCGTCCATTTCCATCAAGAAAAGGATGAATGGTTTCAAATTGAACATGAACAAGAGCGGTTTTTACTAAAATAGGAATAGATTCATCATATAAAAAAGTTTCAAGATCAAACAAGCATTGGCTTAAATGCTCAATAGGAGGCGGAACAAATAAAGCATTTCCTGGTCTTGTTCCCCCAATCCAATTTTGCGAACGCCGAAACTCCCCCGGCAACTGGTGAGAACCAGGCCCTCCCGATAAAAGAACGCCATGGATTTCTCGTAAAAGTCTTAAAGAAAGTGGAAACCCTTGCTGGAGACGATCTAACCCATAGGTCATAGCTTTGACGTAATTAGAGACTTCTTCTACATCTTCTAAAGATACGGTCGGTTTTTGATGATGTTCAAAAAGCATCAAATCTGAAAAAGAACTTTGCGTCCCTTCAATTTGACTGGAAAGGAGAGCCTCCTTGCGAATATACATGTAAATAAACAAAGACGTATTCGAAATATATTTATGCATGCTATTAAGTTCAGAAAGGGCCAATGTCGCTTTTTCTAAAGAAAGATAAAATTTATCCAACTTCAAGGCAGGGTTTGGTGGAAGCTTAGGAGGCACATAAGCTTGGTATGTTTCTCCACCAATTTTTTGTATAATGTATTTTCCAATTCTTTGATGCATCATTATATTTTCTTAAGCGTTTTAACTTAAGAAAAGATAAATGCTTATCTTTTCTTAGTCAAGAGTTGAAAGAAAAGATAGGTTAAGATTGAGACTCAAAGTTAGAAAGAATTTATGGTTTTAATTCTTTAAAAAGGCTCTAAAAAATCTAGAAGTTATTATATTATGTTTCTTACAGAGACTAAAAGCTGTGCCGGGTGTAAAGCATCTTTTTCGACAGGAGATGAAAATAGTATTCACCCTTATATTGGCGCGCTTCCAGAATGCTGGAAAATGTATGGCAATATACTCGTAAAAGAATATGAAAATAAAGATTATTTTAACGTTCATCGAATAACAGTTGATGCCTATGCATCCCAACATATTGGCAATCAAGAAGATCGGCGTGCACGCCAATCTGCACAGGTGCTCCCTATTGCTCTTTACTTAACCTTTGAAAAAGAAGAAAACCCAAAAAAAATTATAGAATTTCTAAAAGTTTCAACAAAAATCAAAAGGGATTGGCCCTCTTTATCTCAAATAAAAACACCAAAATGGATAACCGTTAAAGATATTTTGCCTGCACAGACAGCACAAGAACACACTGAACTTGTAAAAAAATGGGGAAAATCTGTTTGGGATGAATATTCCAGCATTCATTCCGAGATAAGAGACTTACACCGACATGTTAGTCTCCATTCATCCTAAGAGGGTATACCTAAAAGTGTCCAGTAGGACTGGACAGATAGAATTCGAATTTTGAAAAATTCTTTTTTAAAGAGCCTGCTTTCCTTAGGATCTTTTTCTTATCTCTTTCTATTTTTTTAACTTTTCTTCGCGCCCCTTCTTGATAAAAGAATCAATTGCCGTAATGAGCCGCGTAAAATGGCGTGGACTTATCGCGTGCCCAAAATCATCCCAAATCAGCAATTTTGAATCTTTAATCCTATTTTTTAAGGCCTCAGCATGATCCAGCGGAAAGATGGGGTCTTTTTCGCCATGAATAATTAAGGTCGGAATTTGAATAAGTTCGGGTGCTTTTTGATGTAGATCAAAAGAAGCAAGCATTGCTTCAGTGTGGGCATGGGGCGCATTCAAGGGCGTGCGTTCATAATTTTCTTGTGCTTGATTTCTAAAGAAATCTTCCTCAAAGTCTTTTGGGCGCCCCTCTAATACTTTTGCAACCTCAACATAGAAATCGATTTTTTTCTCTAACGTAAATTCTGAAAAATCCCAGGCCTCAGCAAGAAAAGCAAGATATTCAGGTTTTGGCGTTGATAATCCACCACCCTCGGAAAGATTTCCCATCAAAGCATCAAACCCTGACTTAAAATCCGTAGATGTTGCAATGAGGATGAGATTTTCTGCATATTGTGGAAAATATGCCCCCACAAATTGCGCCAATTGCCCTCCCATGGAAAATCCAACGAACGTTGCTTTTTCAAGATGATATTTTTTTAAAATTTCAATCGCATCTTGCGCCAGATCAAGAACCGTATAAGGTTCCTCGTTCGGAACATGGGCCGAAAGACCTGTGTCTCGATAATCATAACGGATCACAAAATATCCTTTTGCCGCTAGATCTTTACAGAATCTCTCGGGCCATATGATTAATTGATTGCCTGCCCCAGCATTCAATAAAATTGCAGGATTATGTGTTTCTCCAAATGTTTCAGAAAAAATGAAGTGTGAATTTTTGGGCATTTTTTTATCCATAAATTTTCCTTACAAACGTATTCAAGCGTTCATTAAAGTCATCAGCAGCTCCCCAAATGGTATCGTGCCCTGCAGAAATTTCATGAATCTCCGGCGCTTTTTTAAATGCAAGCCCTTTAATATAATCTCCATTAATTCCTTCGTCAGCCGTTCCAATAACAAAAGCAAGAGGAATAAGGGTATTTTCGATTGTTTGTCTTTGACTTATTCTTTTTCCACTCAGAGCTTGTGCAATCATCAAAGATCGGGCTTTTCCATCTGTCCGTTCTGCATCATCCACCATAAAAGACTCATAAGATGGCCATAAAAGACTTATAAACCTCACGGCATCTTCTTTCGTAAAATGATCCTTTGACATAAGTTCACACCCCAAAAAAGGCTTAAAACCCGCGTTAAATCCTTCTGGCGTTAAGTCAATAGGCGGCGTTCCTGTTAAAAATAAACCTGCGACCAAATCAGGCCTTAACCGTAAAATTTCGATTGCAACATGTCCCCCCAAAGACCAGCCACATAAAACAGGTTTCGTTTTTAAATGAAGCATTTCGATAAATTCAATGAGAGAGGCTGCATATCCTTCAAAACTGTAGGTAAAAGAGGGATTAAGAGCGTTTTCGCTGGCTCCATGTCCTGGCAAATCAACAGCAATGAGTCTTTGATCAAAAAAAGAAGAAGTAAGCTGCTTGCGAAAAATTCTTTTTGACGTTGAATTCGCGGGGATAAAAATGATTGTTTGGTCTGCTTCTGGATTCCGTTGTACCCAGCTCAGTCTTCCACTTGATAAAGGAGTAACTTCTTCTTGAAGAAGAAAAGCTTCAGCGTTTAAGGCAAAAAAGATTAAGAAAAATATGATTTGTTTTAACATCACCAACAAGCCCCAAAATTAAACCAAAATTAAATATGTGAAGCCAAGATTAAGGATTTAAAGATACTTTGTAAAGTTTTTTAAAAAGAAGGCTCGCAAGAGGATTTTCTTCAAAAAATTTGAGCTGCAAGAGCTTCTTAAAACTTCAAGAGACTTTGCTTAGAATGCAGGTGACAAAAGAAGAATTTGATCGAAAGGTTTTAAGGAAGCCTTGCTCAAGAAATAAGCCCTTGTGTTTGATTTTCGTCTTCAAAAAATTTTACAAAAAAGAACTTTGTAAGCTTTGGGTTTTTTAAGTTTTTTCTGACAAATTCAAGCGTAAACCCACACTTTTCATAAAATCCTGGTGCGTTAAATTGATTGGTGACAAGATTGATGTTGTTAAACCCCTTGCCTTTAAAACGTTGTTCTAAATTTTCCAACAACTTCTTACCATATCCTTTCCCGCGATGGTTTGAGTCAATCCAAAGATCTTCGATGTAAATTTCAGAAAAAGCCGTAAAAGCATTTAAAACGCCAATGGCCTCCTGATTCGGGCCCTCTGTTAAAATTAACGCAAACCGTTTATAGTTAACATCAATTCCATGACTGCTTTCGTATTGAGCAAGATCTTCTCTCATTTTTTCTTCAACTTTTGACGGCAGATCTTGCGTAAGTTCAATCTTTAACATACAACTCTTCCCATTATTGTTAATATTCAGAACTTCTAAATTTGTTTCATAAAAACCATAGCTTCATAGGGAATGAGGTTTAACAGTTTAAAGTTCTAACGTCACCTTAATTATTCAATCATTAAAAGACCTTTTTGCCCTTATATTCTCCCTCTGATTTTTATGAGGAGGATAATAACATTCCACCTTCAAGTTAATATCTTCTCCCATAGTCAAAGAGGTAAGTCACAATTCATAAAACTTTTGCAAATTAACCCAAAACTCAGCAGATGTCCCAAGCCATTGACTTAAGAGGAAAGCTGTATCTGCCGTTATAGAACGCTTTCCATTTAAAATTTGATAGACACGATTTGGAGGAATATTTAAGACCTTTGCAAGTTAAATTGGGGAAATATTCAACGCCATCAATTCATCTTTCAAAAACTTTCCAGGATGTCTTGGCTCTCTTGCCATGGTTGGCCTCTTTCACTGAAGGTTTACAATATCACATATAATTTATCTTTTATGAATATATTTAATGACCTAAATAATAATTGAGTTAACTTTTTCATCTTCAGAAAAGAAAAATATTAGATCACTTCACGATCGACTTATTAGAATATTGTAAATTTTCCATGGGAGGGTTAATTTACAAGGATATTTTTAAAAATGTTCCTCTTTCAATAAATCAAGTTTGCCTCTTTAAATAAAAATTTCTAATTAAAAATAAATAGCCTCTATGTTCATTAGATTAACTGTCCTCCTCTAAAGGAAAAGGAATGCATTAAAAACTTATGCGCATAAGCTTTTTTTTCTTACCAACATTTTACAACACTTCATCCTTTTTGAAGCTAAAATCAATCTCTTAAACCCAAACTCCCTTGACGCTTTTGCCTCAGTTTTTTATAAACATAAAAGGCTCTTTTTCATGATAGAAAAAAGGTAATCTTTGAAAAATCGACTATCTAAAACCTTAATGAAACGCTTTTTCAACTTAACCTGTGTCTCATGAACACTCTTTTAAGGGAAAAAAGCTCATAAAACCTGTTCCTTTAACTAAAACAACAAATATGCTTACCAAAATATCCATCTTAAGATCCCTATGCGTCGCTTTTAATCTAGATCAAAACCTCCGGGTGAAAGGACTTTAAATGAGAAAACTTTATTCCCGTTATAAAACACTTATAAGACTTTCTCCTTATTTCTTTTTTACCTTCTTGATTTTTGAAACACCATCATCTCTTTTCGGAAATGTTCCACCTGACCTTGTTAACAATAAAGCTTTTGAAAGTGTCAACGCGGGGAGAATTGCAAATGAACTTTCTTTTCCAGAAACATCTCCCATAAACGAAGCACCCCCAAAACCCATCATTGAAAAAACCCCTCAATCTCGCATTCCAAATGCCGATAAAATTTCCTTTACCCTTAAGAATGTGCGCTTTATTGAAAATAACGTCTTTGAGGAACAAGAACTTCGAGACGTTTTTGCTCCCTTTTTTAACAAACATATTACGGTTGCTCAAGCAGAGGATCTTATAAAACAAGTTACTCAAAAATATCATGAAGAAGGATATTTTTTATCCACGGCAATCTTTCCGCCTCAAACAATTGAAGATGGAACCATCACCATACAAATTGTTGAAGGCTCCATAAGTCACGTTAATATCCAAGATTTTACAGATAAACAAAAAGATCTTCTTGAAAAGTACGCAGCTCAAATTATGAATAAAAAGCCGTTAAAATATGAAGAGCTTGAAAGATACCTTCTTTTGATAAATGACCTTGTGGGTTTTGAAGTAAAATCCGTGATTTCTCCAGACCCAGAGAATCCTGGTTCTTCTATTTTAACACTTGTTGGAACCTATTCTCCTCTCTCAGCCTCCGCTTCTTTTAACAATTATGGGACACGTTATATTGGGCCCAATCGACTCACGGCAACAACTTCTTTTAATTCCCTTCTGCTTCCCGGTGGAACCTTATCTTTGCGTTATGCAACAGCGGCCCATACAAAGGAAATTCAATTTTTTGAAGCCATTCATGATCAAGCGCTGGGCACAGACGGTGTTCATTGGAGCCTTGGAGCCTCTCATACAGACACGCGTCCTCAGTTTACGCTTTCCCAATATAAAATTCATGGAACCAACCAAAACGTCTTTACAAGCCTTTCTTATCCTGTGATTCGCTCGCGTCAAGAAAGCCTTCTTTCCAATCTGACGTTTAATTACGCAAATGTTTCCTCATCGGCTTCAAGCGTAAAATTCTATGAAGATAGAGTTCGCACCGCCGTCCTCGGAGGAACCTACGAAAACTATGTAGGATCAGGCATCAACGTTCTTAATTTTAACATTCATCAAGGCTTAAATATTATGGGAGCACCAAAACAAGGCCCTACATCCCGGTCTGGTTCTCGCACGAATTTTAGAAAATTTACCTTCGATATCTCACGGAATCAGTTTTTTGATGATATGTTTTCATTGTTTGTGATGGGAAATTCTCAATTTACAAATTCGGTTCTCTTTACATCCGAAGAGTTTATCTTTGGAGGACCTTCTTTAGGACGTGGATATGATGCAGCTCAGCTTTCCGGGGATCGCGGACTTTCTGGAAAAGCCGAACTTCGACTCACAACAAAACCTCAATTAGACTTTCTTGAACGCGTACAATATTATACTTTCCTAGATGGTGGCGCCGTCTGGAACGTCAAGAAATTGTCAGGAAATGGACGCCAAAGTGGAACGTCTACAGGTCTTGGTATAAGATCTGTGTTAACACCAAATTTTAATTTTGATGTCTTTGTTGCAAAGCCTTTGACACGTGCAAATGCAACACAACAAGCAACACACCATAATGGAAAAGCAGCGCTCTTTTACTTTCAAATCAGCACAACATGGTAATTTTTTTAACGCAAAATCAATTTGTTCATTATCTTTAAAAGGAGAGAAATTTGAGATTGAACCCCTAAGATTAAAGGGCTTTTCTCTTTTCTTTCTTTCCATTTAGAGGAATCTTTTCATATTTCATAAAAGGAATTCTCTTAAAATGAAAAAAATGCCGTTTCTTTATTTGTTTTTTCTTGGCGTTCTTCTTATAAAGACCTTCCCATCCTTCGCCATGTCTCAATGCGCACAACCTTATGAAGATCCTTCTGCTTCAGAAGAAACGCCAAAAAGCAAAACTTTGGCAGAGCGCCATAAACATCATGCGGAACATATCCAACATCTCCTCGCTGAGCAGCATGTACATCTTGCACAAGATATACGTTCTGCCCCTCAAGACCTGTCACGTTATTACGAAATTCTCTCTCAAATAGAAGACTTGGAACGAAAAGAAGCTCGTTTAAAAAATCTTTATAAAGAACTACAATTGAACTATGAAGCACCGGATGCTGCTCTCTTAACATCGCGGACCCATGAACTTGACCTTAAAAAGCAGGATCTCCTAAAAAGAATAGCAGACCTGAGTGCGCACCCGTCTCTTCTGCCACCTGCACAAAATTTATTGAGGAAACATCAAAATACTGTTGTCAGAATATCGCATACACTTGAAGAGCTTTCTCATTCGCCTCAAAGCTATCATGATCAAATTGACCATCTCACCAAGCTTTCTAAAGTTTTTAAAAAACGTCTCAAAGCCTCCGAAACCTTTTTCAATGAGGTTGACGCTCTTCTTAAAATCAAAGTCTCAACAAATGTAAGTATAAATGCTTTTTGTAAAAAGAGCAGAAAAAAGTTGCCAGAAGATCGCGCCATTTCTCAGGCACGCGTTTTATCCATTCTTTCAGATTTAAGAATCCCCCAAGACATCTTTGAGAGTATTTATCCCCAATCGCTTTATCGCATTATTTTAGGGGCTATTGAGGGACTTGATCCTCTTGAAGAAGATCAAAAAAATGATCCTCTCGACGCAACGCTTCAAACCGTTCGAATGATGATTGGGAACTTTCGTCTTAAGTTTCAAAGAGACTTTACAGCTTTCACATTATTGATAAGCTGGCTTTCAAAAGATTTAAAAGAACTTTCTGACATTAACGATCAACTCAATCCCCGTGAGCAAGATCTCTATAAAAGCCTTATATCTCCTGAATTTGAATCCGCCTATATGGAACGGGAAAACATTTTTGCACCTTCAGCTTCCCCCACAGAAAGCCAAGAAGCCTTTCTTGAAATTTTTAAAAAAAACCTAAGCTCTGAAAGCTCCTTACTTCATTCAACCTCTTGGCTTCCTTATGCTATTCCTAGAACAAAAGCAGGAATGATGCACCGTATCATTGGTGCCTTCCATCAAAAAACATATCACTCTTGGGAAGAGTTCCAAGACACAAGTGATATCATCATTACCCTGCCTCCTATGCCAACCTTTTCAGGACCAAAAGCCTTGACCCATGTAAAGGCACCCGAGCTCTTTTTGTCCCTAGTTCATGATATCCTTGCTCACCACGTTAATCTTGAAATTTTAACGCATATGGAGCAATCCCTCTCTTCTCTTCTTGTTGAACCAGAGGCGCCTCTTGCTGCAGAAGAGACATTAAAACAGGAGAGCGTTTCAAAAAGATCTAGGGTCAAGGCAGCAGCATCCTCTTAAAATTTGGAAAATGTGGCTCTATTTGCGCATCCATATTTTGTTTCAAGTCATCCTTTTAAATTCTTGACAAAAAGCTGGCTTTATCGTTCTTTTCGAAAGACAAACACACCATGCTTTGTTGCTTTAAATTCAAGAATCCGCTGAATTTATTAAACAAGCCAAGCTCATTCCCTCAAAAATGAAAGCTTGACCATTTATTTTTTTAAATCTAAGAGCCTTCTATCTTTTTCCCAAAAATTCTAAAACCCTTTTTAACAAATCATCCATCTTGGAAAAATCTTCTTCACAATCTTCATGCTCTTTTAATGTGACCGACTTCACATAAGTTCTATAAGAAGGGCCTTTCAATATTTCATGGAGTCCAGGAAGCGGGAGAGACGGATTAAAAGAAAATCCATTAAGATTAAAAACATCTCGCGTGGGTATAAAATTTCCTGTCATAGTTACCATCCCCCCACTTGTTTTTTTTATGGATGTTGCCCCGCTTGAGAAAGCCGTTACAGTTCGGCCATCATTTAACTCAATATCTAAGACTTCTTTGACAGCATTGATTGAAGTAAAAGAGAGAAGAAAGATTCCCGAAATCGAAAGATATAAATATTTTTTAAATATGATACGTCTCCATTTATAATGCCAAAATCATACTATGGAAACTATAGACTCGTAAAAAATAAGACCATCCCTATGGGCTAAAAAAGTTTTTTCGAACTTTTTATTGTTTTAACTCATTTAAAAATTTCGTTTTTTCTTTTTTACTGTAAACCCTCTTCCAGAAATACGCTCAAATCATAACGCTTCGCTATTTTATGTCTTCTTTATTGAACATTTCACAGATCATCGATACATCAAACGAAGGCCTTCAAAATTTATTCGTGAAAAAAGGCTTGATTATTAAGAGTTTTCATGGACGAGACAAAACTTCTTCCCCGAAAACGCAAGGCCGATTTTTAAAAGACGCGTAAGCCCACGCTGCTGAATTTCTGCATAATAAGCTTTTTGGGAAATTTGTGTCAGAGCTTCTTGGGCTGTTTGTTTAAGAAGATCTTCAAATTTTGACTCTGAAAGCTTTTTTCTTTCTTCTTCCTTAATCTGCTTAAATTCCATAAGAATGCTGAACTTTTGTGCTTCTCTTGCAATAATCGCATAGTCATATCGGCCAGATCCACTTTCACGGTTGGAACGGATCTCATAAAGAGGAGAGCCATGAAGACTTGCCGTGAGTCCAATCATAAGGCCATGATAGAAAGCTTCGGGGCTTCTTCCTGTATCATGAACACTGACAGTATGCTCTATTAGATCCTTTAACTCAGCAGAGAACTTCTCCATATTTCCTGTTAAAAGATGCTCTAAAAATTGACTAAACCACTTAAGTCCATAATCTTTAACAAACCATTCTTTAATTATTTTTTTGAAAAGAAAACTTACTTCTTTATTGGGAATTGCAAGTGAACAAAAAGACCCATTCTCTGTCAGTTGACGACCCATTGCCGTCAAATATCCCGTCATCAAAAATAAACTCCAAATTGCACTTTCATCCCCTT
>JAFEBT010000016.1 GCA_018242545.1 Pseudomonadota bacterium | reverse complement strand
GTCCTAAACGCTTTACACATAACATTACTGTTTATGTGCAGTTTAGTAGGGTACAAGCAGCAAAATACTTGGTTTAGTCGGATTTCTCCGCTAAACAATTCAATAAATGACTTCACGTCACACAAAAGCGATATCGACGCGGGGCGTAACTTTTTCCATTTATGTGCTCTTTTAAGTAAAATATAGCCTATATTAACAAACTTGAGTATAAAATATACACATGATTATTTTCTTAATATACAGATTTTACGCTTTAAGCAATATATAAAAAGTCTTTAAAGCAAAAATTAAAATTCTTACAAAGCTTACTTTGTTAATTTTTAGAAGATGGCTTTTTTATGCGTCATCCCAAGCTGCAAGTGGCGGCAAAGACATCAAAATAGCATCTACATTTCCTCCCGTCTGAAGCCCAAATTTGGTCCCACGATCATAGATTAAGTTAAATTCGACGTAACGTCCTCTTTTTCTAAGTTGGTGCGTTTTATCTGTTGTTGACCATGGAACATCATAATGGCATTTTACGATTTCAGGATAAATTTCTAAAAATGCAGTACCTACATTTTTTGTAAAAATAAAATCTTTGTCCCAATCTCCGCTGTTAACATAATCATAGAAGATTCCTCCCACACCCCTTGCTTCATTTCGATGCGTAATAAAAAAATAATCTTCACACCATTTTTTATATTTTTGATAACTTTCTAAGTCATAACAATCACAAACTTCTTGCAATTTTTTGTGAAATTTAGAGGTTTCTTCGTGATGTGGAAAAACAGGTGTTAAATCGATTCCACCCCCAAACCAAAGTTGTGTCGTAATGATCATACGCGCATTCATATGGATAATGGGAACATGAGGATTTCGGGGATGGATAACAAGAGAAATCCCACTCGCCCAAAACCTTGGATCTTCCATTGCACCTGGGATTTCTTTTCGAAAAGCTTCTGAAAACTCTCCATGAACCGTCGAGATATTGACACCAGCCTTTTCAAAAACACGCCCTTCTTTTAAAATAGAAATAACGCCCCCACCACCCCCTTCTCTTTCCCATTTTTTTCTTTGAAATTGCTGAGGCGAAATTTCTGATGAAAGAGAACACGTTTCTTCCAAGTCCTCAAGGACTTTACAAATCTTATCCCGAAGCAACGTAAACCAGCCTTCAGCTTTTATTCTTTGATTTTTCCAAGACTCTATATACTTGCTTTCCATTATACCTCAAATCCTGTTTGTCGTAAGGCTTCTCCTAAAACCATACTGGCTGCAATTGCAACATTTAAAGATCTAAACCCCGATTTCATAGGAATCGAGATTTGATAAGAACACTCTTTTTTAACACCCTCTGGCACGCCATCACTTTCCCGCCCAACCATCAATGCATCACTCTTCTCAAATTGAAAATTTACATATGAAAGAGACGCTGAAGGAGATAAGAGAATGAGACGCCTTTTTGTTTGCTGTGCTTGAAAAGCATGCCAAGACGTATGAATTGAAAGATCCACGAAATCTATGTAATCCATTCCCGCCCGTCGCATACGTCGCTCTGAAAAAACAAAGCCCAAAGGCTCAATCATGTCCACAGAAATTCCAAAACAAGCGGCCATACGAAGAAGCGTTCCAGCATTTTGAGGAATTTCTGGTTGATATAATACAAGTCGCATGGTTAAGATTATCCTTATTGTCTACAAATACCTTTTTTCTTTTTCAAAAAAAAGATCTTTTATGAATACACTTCTTCTCGTCTCACGTTCATCAGATCAGCTTAATCTTGCTTTGCTTGAAGAGCAAAAGCAAGCTCCTCTCGAGTTTCGTATTTCTTATGCCAGCCAAATTGGGCATATTTATAAAGGGTCGGTTTTAGATATTCATAAAAACTTAGGACTGGCTTTTATCGACATCGGTGAAAAAACCCCAGGGCTTCTGCCTCTTTCTCTTTCTTTTTGGAAAAAGCCATTTTTTTCAAAAGGAGCCTCTCTTGTTGTGCAAGTCAGCCGAGATAAAATTAAAAAAACTTTATTGTTGGAAGAACAATTGGAAAAAGAAAAGAATGTACGTTTGACATTAAATCTTTCCTTTTCTTCTGCTTTTTGTATCTTTCAACCCAATACGCCAGGGTTAAGATTTTCTAAAATGATTTCAGAAAAAGATTTTTCACAAGAGGTTCTTTTCAAAATTTCAGAAAATCTCTCTGAAAACGAAGGTCTTATTTTAAAACCTCTTGCACGTAACATTACTTTTGAAACCCTTATATTAGATCTTTCATGCTTAAAAAATCTATGGAATCAGGTTCAAGAAAAAAATAAAACTCTTAAAAAACCTGGCCTCCTTTTGTCCGAAAAAGAGTATTTGTTTAGATATATTCTTCAAAATATCGAGACTTTAAAAAAAATTATTGTTGATGATGCCGCCCTCTTTCTTTCTCTTAAAACCTTCTTGGAAAATTCTTATCTTTCTTCTTTTATTTCGCTTGAATCACACCTTCCTCATACAAAAGGACCTCTTTTTGAAGCCTATAATCTTCAAGAAAGGTGGGATGCTCAAAAAGAAAGGATCATTCCCTTTACTTCCGGAAACTTAATTCTTGAAAAGACGTCCGCATTTTGGGTCTTTGATGTCAATTCTTCTTCTCAAAATTCTTCATATAAAAACAGAACGCTCTTTCAACTTAATATAGAAGCCGGGAAAAAAATTCTTGAAGAAATAAGACTAAAAAACTTAAGTGGAACCATTGTCGTTGATTTTATCCCAATGGCTTCTTCTCCTCAACGCAAAAAACTTTTAAGATTTTTACAAGAATATGCTCAAAGTATGTCTCTTCCTCTACATATCCATCACATCAGCCCTCTTGGACTTTGTGAAATGACCCGTCCTAAAATAGAAACTTCTCTTCTTGAACAATTTTCTTAATCATACAAATATAATTAAGCTCTAACCCATAGAAGGGCCTATTGCCTAAAAAAATTTCCCTTCGGCAAGCACTGGGTGAAAACATCAAAAAATAAAAAGTCTTATTTCTTAAGAGAAATTAATAAAAGAGCTTTTTTAATGATTTTTTCATTTTCGCAAAATAAACTTTTCTCTGAAGATTATAACCCTAAATGATTTAAGAGATAAGTGATCAAAGGGCCCTTAGGATTGTTTTTTAATAAATGTCTTTGAATTTCAGCGTCTGAATACCCTCTATCACGTAACTCCCTAATTTTATTATAATGAAATCCCCTAAATTTTATTTGGCGCTGAAATGCCACCATTTCAACATTTTTAAGATTATGTAAAAGATCATCAAATAAGACAATTTCAGAAGGTTTAAAAGAACTTTTTACAAAGTCTAAAAAAGCTGACAATACATTTCCTTTAGGAAGGCGATTAGAATATAAAATACCTTTAAATAAAACAGGGTGTCCTTCATCAACACAAGGGAGATCCTTAAATATATGAAAATTTTCAAAACTTTTTTTAAAATGAATATTTAATCCCTCAAGTCTCTTATGCCTCCAGTCTTCATGATCAGAAAATATTCTTTTTTGAGAAAATGTTTTTGTATCAGTTAGCGCAAGTGTTTTAATCCCATGATCTTGTAAAATTTTTATGAGCTCTGGAAGATATGCATGTGTTAAGGCAGCAGGCAGATCTGGATCTCTTTCTTCTACAAGTGTTTCATCTAAATCAAAAATAACCAAAGCGTTTGCAGAGAGCTTTTGTAAAGTGGACTGTGCTTGTTTAAAGGATTTGATTTCCCTAATTCCTGTGTCTCCATTAAAACTTAAAACATCTTTAAGATTAAAAATAAAAGAAAAACCGATAACAGAAACAATAAAAATATATTGGGCTTTTCGACATTTTTTTAAAAAAAACACAATAATAGACTCCATTTTTAATAAATTAAAATATGTTATAAAAAAATGTTGCTTTAAAAAAAATAATAAGCGTTTCTTTGTTGTCGAAACCCTATAAAACTATGAGGTATATTTCAAGGAAAAAAATCATTTTTTTATAAAATTTTATAAAATATAATACCCAAATCCATTTATAATGATTTTAATCTTTTCAATTTAAATACCGATTAAGAGTGACTTTATTTATCTTATCAAGTATGAAAATTATAAATAGATTTAATCTTTTCAAAAGGTTCGTCACGATGTCTTACCGTTATCTTGCTTTTCTAGTACGCTCTCTTCTTTTTTTCTTCTTTTTCATAACTACTTTTGCACTATATCAATTTGAGATCTTAAGTGCTCCTTTACAAATTAAAAGAAAAGAAAATCATTTCTCAAACCTTCTTCTCCTTCCTGCCTCAGGAAAAAAACCTGATTCAATGGTTGTTCTTTTTCATGGATATGGGGATAATCCTGAAAATTTTTTAGTCGTAGGCGTTTTATTAGGGCAAATTCTTCCCAATACTCTTTTTGTTGCCATAGAAGGGCCAATCTCTTGTAAAAATATTCCTTCAGGCAAACAATGGCTGAGTACACCCAAAAATAAAAAGCCTCAGCTTTTAAAAGAAATTAAAAATCTTACACAATCCCTAAACCAATATTTAGATAACCTCTTAAAAAAATATAATATTTCTACTGAAAAGATGGCTCTGGTCGGATTTTCTCAAGGAGCACGGGTTGCCCTTCATCTTGGACTTCATCGTCCCAAATGCGGGGGAATTGTAGCCCTTTCTGGCTCTTATTTAAATGATCCAACAGAAAAAAATCTATTTCAGCCTCCTGTTCTTATTATTCATGGAACTGATGACCAAAAAGCGCCACTTTCTCTTGCACGAGAATCCTATAAAAATCTTGATGCTTTAAAGGTTCCCGTTACCCTAATTACATTAGCTGGAGTTGATCATGATATTGCGCCAGAGGAATTGGAATTAACAGGTGAATTCTTAAAGGAATGTTTATCAGAAAAAAATTAATACCGTTCTTGCAGTTTAAAAATTCTCTACATTCCTTATTTCATTGAATTTTTATTGAGGTAAGACATCCCACTTTGTTCTTATTTAAGTTCCCTTAAACATTGGCTTTCGGATAAAATTCTTTTATGTTTCCTTTCAGGTAATGATATAAAAGACTTATATTTTGGGTAAAAGCTGTTGTAAAGGCATGAATATTATCACGTCCAATTCCTTTTTGTTTTAAACCATATGTTCCTGTCGTCTGGTAATTAACAGGATAAGGAATAATATTCCATCCTGCTCCTTGGAAAAGCCCGACAGCCTTAGGCATATGAAACGCCGAGGTTACCAAAATCCATTTCTCATTTTTGGGTTGAATAAGCGCATAACTATTGTAAGCATTATCTTTCGTATTAAAGGAGTTTTCTTCAAAGATAACCCGCCCCATGTCAATTCCGTGCTCCATAAAAACATCTCGCGTTAATTTGATTTCAAGAGGTGTGCCTGTTATAAGAATTTTCAATGTTGGAAATTTTTGAGCCAGAGCAATAAATTCAAAAAGGCGAGAAGCCGATTGATTATAAATGGGACGTTGTTGAAGACGACTCTTTTCCTTTGAAAATGTCCCTCCGAGTAAAATAAGTCCTTTTACATCATCAGGAATATTTTCTGGTTGAGAAAAGCGTGTTTCAAGATGTGTCATCATCCACGGACCAAAGGGCGTCAAAATAATAATAAATAATGGAACGAGAGCAATAATAACAATTCTCTGCCCCCATTTTTTCCACGACGTCATACATAAAATAAGTCCAAGAAGCACAAATGCCTGAAGCACAAGATCAAAATTAATCAAAATATTCCGAATAAAAGTGGCTCCCATTTATCAGTTCCTTACTTCATTATTTGGATTACATATTTCTTGTTTTCTTTGATGCTGTCTTTCATACCACAAAGCATTTAAAATGGCAAACATGCATGCGACACCCAATCCTAAAATCCATACAAAATACCACATATTTTTTCCTTTTTTTAATACGCATTAAGAGATTCATCTTCCAAAGTTTGTGAAGTTATAGGTCCCCTTAAAACCCGATAAACCCAAATGGTATACGCTCCTATAAGGGGCATAAAAATGAGGGTTGCCACCAACATGACCAAAAGCGTTGTTTGACTTGAAGACGCATCCCATACAGTTAAACTATGAGACGGAAAAGTTGAAGAAGGAAGAAGGAAAGGAAACAACGTTATTCCAATTGTAATAATAAAACTTATAATAACAAGACTGCTGCTGATGAAGGATAATCCCCACCGTTTAAAATATAAGGCACCGAAAGCACAAAGAAGAAAAAAATAAATAGAAATTGGAAAACTAACAATCCAAGGATATTTTGTGTAGTTTGTTGACCAGTTTTGAACTTGAAATACTTCTTTATAAAGAGGATTCGAAGGACCATTTTGAATCCAAGGTTCTTTTAAAAAAAAGCCTGGAATCTTTGTCATGGCCCAAACTCCCACATATGTCGCTAAAATTGCACAACAAAAAACGGCATATTGGCCAACTTTTTCAAAACGATTTTGTAAAATCCCACGCGTTTTTAATCCGCCATACATACATCCTTGAAGGACCACCAAAGAGAGACTTAAAAAGCCACATCCTACTGAAAAAGGAGACCATAAGTCTCCCAAAGATACATTCATAAAAATCCTTAAACTGGTATCAAAATAAAAAGGGAGCCCTGTAAAAAGATTTCCCACAATAACACCAAACATAAAAGAAGGGCCGGCCCCTCCTACACAAAGTGCCCAATCCCAAACATGACGCCATAATGGATAGGCTATTTTTGATCTAAATTTAAATCCAACAGGACGCAAAATGAGCGAAAATAAAAGAAGAAAAACGGCGCCATAAAGACCTGTAAATGCAGCAGAATAAAGAAAAGGCCAAGCCGCAAAACTTGCTCCAATTCCTAAGATGAGCCAGACTTGATTAGCTTCCCAAATAGGTCCAACAGCGTTAATGAGAATACGCCTCTCTTCATCATTTTTTCCAACAAAAGGAAGAAGAGCTCCAATCCCAAGATCAAAACCATCTAAAACAGCAAACCCAATAAATAATATTCCTAAAAGACCCCACCATAAAAGTCTTAAAATTTCATAATCCATGACTTTCTCTCTTTTCTTTTTTTCCAAGCGCATTAAAAGGACCGAGTCGAATATATTTTATAAGAAGCTTAAGATCCACAATAGCTAAACTCGTATAAAAAAGGGTAAAAGCAATAAGTGTTGAAAATACTGTCTTAGAAGGAACATCAGAGGCACTTAAGAATGTGGGTAACGTTCCTTCAATACTCCAAGGTTGGCGACCACATTCTGCAACAATCCATCCAAGCTCAGCCGCAATCCATGGCAAAGGCAAGCTCCATAAAGCCATTTTTAAAAACCATCGATGTTTCTCAAGTTGACCTGTCCAAGAGAAATAAAAAGCTACAGTAAAAAGGACAATAAAATAAAAGCCTAAAGCTACCATAACATGAAAAGATAAAAATAAAGGAAGAACTTGAGGAACTGTATCCCAAGCAGCCTTTTGAATCATGTCTTCAGTAGCCTCGGAAATATTGTCTGTATACCGTTTTAGCAACAACCCATATCCAAGATTCCTTGAGACTTCTTTAAAATTAGAATTTATTTGCCCAGTGGGATCTTTTTTAAAAGCATCCAAAATCTTATATGCTTTTATTCCCTCTCGAATACGACTTTCGGCATGTTTCACCAATTCTTTAATTCCATAAACAGGTTTATCAAAAGAACGTGTTGCAATAATTCCTAAAACTGCAGGGATCTTAACTTCATATAATGTTTTTCTCTGCGTTTGATCTGGCCATCCAATCACCGTTAAAGGAGCTGGTGCTGGAGGGGTTTCCCAAAGACCTTCGATTGCTGCCAATTTCATTTTCTGATGCTCTGTAAGTGTATAGCCACTTTCATCTCCTAAAACGACAACAGAAAGAGAAGACGCTAATCCAAAGCTGGTTGCCACAATCATCGAACGTTTTGCAAATTCCTTATATTTTCCTTTAAGAAGATAAAGTGCACTGATAGATAAAACAAACATGGACCCTATTGTATAACCAGCACTTATTGTATGAACAAATTTACACTGCGCAACAGGGTTAAAAATAACATCATAAAAAGAAGCAAGTTCCATACGCATTGTATAAGGGTTAAATTCCGCTCCAACGGGATTTTGCATCCAGGCGTTTGCGATAAGAATCCAAAGTGCCGAAAAACTTGTTCCCAAAGCCATGAGCCATGTCACAAAAAGATGCTGAAACTTCCCTAGTTTTTTCCATCCAAAAAAGAAAAGACCTATAAATGTAGCCTCTAGAAAAAAAGCCACGAGACCTTCAAGCGCCAAAATAGATCCAAAAATATCTCCCACATAATGCGCATAATATGCCCAATTTGTACCAAATTGAAACTCTAAAGGAATACCAGTTGCCACACCCATTGCGAAGTTAATTCCAAACAGAATTCCCCAAAATTTTGTCATATCTTGCCAAATTGTTTGTTTGGTCAAAACATAAATACTTTCCATAATTGCTATAAGAACAGAGAGTCCGAGTGTAAGAGGCACAAACAAAAAATGATAAAGAGCTGTGATTGCAAACTGCAAACGCGATAAATCAACAACTGATAAATTTTTCATGAAAGCTTTTTTCCTTGTTCAAAATCAATGAATAAGTGCGTGGAGATTTTTTCAAGTGTCATTTTGGGCTTTGAAAAACTTTTCAAATAAAAACTTAAGCCTATTAGTAAAAGAATTTTAAAAATGACTAAACATAAAATGTCCCTTTGTAAAAATTTTTTCTTAAAGAACTTAAAAGAAACCATTTAAGTCTCCTTTTTTTCAAGAACAATCATTAACCGAAATCCCAATAACTTTCCAAGAAAAGGTTCCAATTTTCTTTCAAATTTTAAAAAAGAGTTTATTCCTTTCGAGGGAATAAGTGACCATTTCTTAAACCCCCCCGATAAAGGATAACACCATAAGCTCAAATATTCTTTTTTTATAACTTTTAAAGACGGAAAAAGGGCTTCAAACATTCTTCTATATTTCCCAAAAATAAGCGTTGGAATCGCTTGATTCGCGTCAAAAGGAAGTCTCTCCTTAAAGGATGTTTTTGCTTCTAAAGGCTTATCAGAAAGAATTACGGGCTCTTCATGTAAAAAATGATAAAAAGCCCAACTTAAAGGTGTAATGGCTGGGTCTAATAGAATAATTCTTCCAGAATTTTTTAATATTCTTTGAGCTTCATAAAAGAAATCAAGCGGCCTTTCTATATGGTGCAAAACATCAACGCCAATAATATTATCAAAAGATTTTTCTTGAAAGGGAAAAATTTGCGCATCACAGACGCAATCAACCCAAGCTGAAGAGATAATATCTGTTGATATCACGAAATCAAAAAATTCTTTTAAATTTCCAGTTCCAGCACCAATCTCAAGTGTTTTTCCCGAAACCATGTTTTCAAGAATACGACGATAAAAATCATTATAAATTTCTCTTAAAACAGGTTTTTCTTGCCATCTTAAAAGATGATCTTTTAAAATTTCTTGAGACATCTTTTTTTCTATTCTTTCACTGTATCAGAATGGCGCCCATAATCATCTTCATACCGCACAATATCATCTTCTCCCAAATAATTTCCTGATTGAACCTCAATAATATGAAGCTCTGTTTCACCAGGGTTTTCAACCCGATGTAAAATACCTTGAGGCAAGTAAATAGATTCATTTTCATAGATATCTTCAGTATGCTTTCCTTTTAAAACACGCGCAATTCCGCTGACAACAATCCAATGCTCAGAGCGATGTTGGTGGGTTTGAACAGAGGTGCGACATTTGGGCTTAATCATCAGACGCTTGACTTGAAACTTTTCACCCATATCAACAGATTGATAATATCCCCAAGGTCTATACACACGTTTGTGATAATCAGCTTCTGCTCTTTTATGATCTTTTAATTGAATTGCAATTTCTTTAATGTCCTCCGTTGCATTTAAGTCTGCAACCAATACGCTATCGGAGCTCGCAATAACGGCAATGTTGTTAACACCCACTAACGAAACGAGAAGACCATCACTTCGGACATAACAATTTGAGGCTTTTTGAGAGAGGACATCTCCGACAAAAGCATTTCCAACATCATCTTTCGCAGAAAGATCCCAAACACTTTTCCAAGATCCAACATCTGACCAACCCATATCTGTTTCAATTAATAAACACTTATCTGTTTTTTCCATAACAGCATAGTCAATTGAAAGATTAGGAGATTTTTCAAAACTTGATGCATCAATCCTTAAAAAATCCAAGTCTTTTTTAGAATTTTCAAAAGCCATTTTGCTGGCCTCATAGACAAGCGGCGCCCATTTTTTTATCTCGGCAAGCATAACGTCCGCTCTGCTTAAAAAGATGCCGCTATTCCAAAAACAATTCCCTTCCTTAATCAAATTTTGCGCCTTTTCTAAAGAAGGTTTTTCAATAAAACTTTCAATTTCTAAAAACAGGGGAGAACTTATAGTCTTTGGTTTTTCTGTTTTAATATAGCCATATGCGCTTGATGGAAAATAAGGTGGAATCCCAAATAAGATTATTTTATCTTCTTGTTCAGCAATTTTTTGAGCCAATAAAATTTTTTCTTGAAAAAGATCTTGGTTTTTAATGACATGATCTGCAGGCATAAAAAGAACAATGTTTTCTTTATTTTCTTGTAAAAAACATCCAATTGCTATAGCTGCTGCTGTGTTTCGAGCATATGGCTCAAGAACAATTTTTTCAGGAAAAACTGCTTTATCCTTAAGTTGTTCTTGTACCAAAAACCTTAAATTTTCATGGCATATGACACTTGGATTAGAAAATTGAGAACTTTTTACGCGTAAAGCTGTCTGTTGCAATAAACTAGGTCCGCCTAAAGGAGAAAGAAGTTGCTTGGGAAAACTCGTTCGTGACAAAGGCCATAACCGTGTCCCTCCTCCTCCTGAAAGAATAACGGGATAAATCATTTTTCAATCCTTTTTAAATAATCCTGATAAGCTCTTTCAAGACCAGCTTTAAGAGAAACTTGAGGTCTCCATCCTAAATTTTGCAAACGCGAGATATCTAAAAGCTTTTGAGGCGTTCCTTCTGGCTTTTGTGCATTAAACATAAAATCTCCCTGAAACCCAATAATTTTTCCAATTAAAAAAGCAAGCTCTCGAATCGATAAATCTTCTCCCACGCCGATATTAATTGTTTGAGGAGAATCATAGACTTTTAATAAAAAAATACAAGCGTCCGCAAGATCATCCACATACAAAAATTCTCGACGCACATTTCCTGATCCCCAAATTTCAACATCTTTTTTGTTCTCTACTTTTGCTTGATGAATTTTCATGATGAGAGCAGGAATAACGTGACTATTCAAAAGATGATATGTGTCTCCAATCCCATAAAGATTCGTAGGCATCACACTTATAAAAGACTTTCCATATTGAAGAGCATAAGCTTCGATCATTTTAACGCCAACAATTTTGGCAAGAGCATACCATTGATTTGTCGGCTCAAGAGCCCCAGAAAGAAGTTCTGTCTCTTTAATAGGCTGAGAAGCAAATTTTGGATAGATACAGGATGATCCCAAAAACAAAAGTTTAGAGACATTTAAATAAGAAGAAGCATGAATAATATTACTGGCAATCATAAGATTATCATACAAAAATTCTGCGGGGTAAGTTGCGTTTGCTAAAATCCCACCTACTTTCGCTGCCGCAAGAAGAATAATATCTGGAGAATTCTTTTTCATCCAGGTTTGAACGGCTTTTGCATCTCGAAGATCTAATGTTTTTCGATCTACTGTTAAAATCTCACTCTTTTCTTTTTCTAACCGACGCAAAAGGGCTTGGCCAACCATCCCACGATGACCAGCAACCCATATTTTTTTTCCCTCAAGCTGAAAATTAATCATTTGTTCTGCATAAGCGTTTGAATTTTAATATCCTCTTGAACCATTTCTTTTACGAGCTCATTAAAGGACACTTTAGGTTCCCATCCCAGCTTATCTCTTGCTTTTTGCGAATCACCCATTAAAAAATCCACCTCGGTTGGTCTAAAAAATTGTGGGTTAACCTCCACTAATTTCTTATTTGTTTTTACATCAACGCCAATTTCCTTAAGTCCCTTTCCTTTCCAAAGCACTGTAATACCGATTTGTTTAAAAGCTTCCTCCACAAACTGGCGCACAGAATAAACTTTTCCCGTTGAAATGACATAATCTTCGGGGATATCTTGTTGCAAAATAAGCCACATGGATTGTACATAATCTTTTGCATGGCCCCAATCCCTTTGCGCATCTAAATTTCCAAGAGAAATAACGTGTTCTTTTCCAACAGCAATCTCTGCAACACCCTTTGTAATTTTGCGCGTTACAAAAGTTTCCCCCCGCAGTGGACTTTCATGATTAAATAAAATCCCATTTGAGGCATAAATTCCATAGGCTTCACGATAATTAATCGTAATCCAATACGCATACAATTTTGCAGCAGCATAAGGACTACGCGGATAAAAAGGTGTGGTTTCTTTTTGGGGAATCTCTTGAACTTTTCCAAAAAGTTCTGACGTCGAAGCTTGATATAATCTCACCTTTTTTTCTAACCCTAAAATTCGAATACCCTCTAAAAGCCTAAGAGGACCTAAAGCATCTGCATTTGCCGTATATTCTGGCGTTTCAAAACTCACAGCCACGTGACTCTGAGCCGCAAGATTGTATATTTCTTGGGGCTGAATTTCATTTAAAAGCCGAATCAAATTTGTAGAATCCGTCATATCTCCATAATGAAGATGAAGATTTTTTTCATTCTCACAAAGCTCTAAAAGGCGATCTCGGTTATCAAGAGAAGAGCGTCTTTGAAGGCCATGAATATGATAACCTTTGTCAAGAAGATAGCGTGCCAAATAAGCACCATCTTGGCCTGTAATACCTGTGATAAATGCTTTTTTTGAAGTCATTTTAATCCTCTTTAAAAACCTTTTGAACAAAATAAATGTTATCAAAACCTCTTTTTTGTTTTAATAAAAGAGTTTGAGTTTCCTTTTCTTTTCCCAGATTAAACCACCCAAGGGGCCCAGCAATCAGAAAAAATTGATGGGCCAATTCATCAAAAATTAACCCTAAACTACAAGGCGCCTCTAAAGCAAGGTTTTGTAAGTCATTTCTTATAGGAAAATCTCTATTTGTTACTTTCTTAAATCTTTTAGGAGAAATGCTTGGGTACGCGATGCTAGATCGCTTTGTTTCGATATTTAAAAAAGGATAATTTTCTAAATGACATACCTGAATTATTTTTTCATCTAATGTGTGAAGAATATTTTGTGAAAAGGCGGCTTTATTGAGAAAATTTTGATCTTTCTTTACAAGAAAGGATGGTAAAATAAGACTTGCAGTCAAAAATAAAAGAGAAAAAGAAGACATACAAGAAGAATTTGATATAATTTTTTTGGACACTTCAGAAGACTGAAAAAAAGGCATTGCTAAGAGCAGAGAAATAAAAGGGATGCCAACAGCAAATGTTCGAATTCCAGCAGAATCAAATGTAAATGCAGCAGAAAAAAAACATCCCAAACCGCCCATAAGAGCAAGCTGGTTTAGTTTTTTAGTATATTCAGAAGATCGTCTAAATGATTTATAAGAAAGAAAATAATAATAAAGAAGGAAGGGAAGGCCAATAAAAGATATCTGATCAAAGGAAGATGCAGCAAATCCCTTTATATATTTTATATTTAAAAAGAACTTTGAAAAGTGCCCAAGATTTAAGAGAAGCGCTTTTATAAAATTAAAAGGATTTTCTAATATAAGTCGAAGAGACTCTTTATAAAGCCATATGGCTTGATCGTTCTCAGTTGTTAATCCAAGTCCTTCAAGAGCTTTATATTCTATCGTCCAAGGCAACCCTCCACGTGCAAGACCATATAAAATAGACGAAAAATTCGAATTCATCTGGCCCCCAGCATCTGATGCTGCATATAACAAAAGAAGTACTTTCGTATAAAGAAATCCTAAAATAATTCCTACTCCAAGTGCCAACAGCCAATTTTTTCTTTTTTTAAAAAAAGGAGAAAATGTCATCCATAAAAACAAAAAAAGAAGAATAAGAAAAGGACCCGCACGTGCGTTAAGCCCAACAGTTAAGACAAAGACACCTATAGTAAAAAGGGATATTTTTTCTAAATAAATACTTTCTATAAGAAGGGTGATGGCAAGCAATCCAAGAAAAAACCCTAAAGGCTCAGAAAGGAGTGTGGGAATATAGCTAAAAGCCCATAAAAAACAAATAAAAATGGATATAAAAGCGCCTCTTATTCCTATGATCTTAGATACTGTCCGCAGAAAAAATACCGTTCCTAACCCACAGAGAGCTGTTTGAATAAGGAGAGCCATTTGAAAACTTTCCCCTGAAATTTTTAAACGCAGTGCAAAAAGTAGAGCATTTAAAGGCCGGCGTATATTCCATGAATTCAACTCCCCAATTCTTAGAAATAGTTCTGCACCGGTATAATATCCAGTTGCATCAGAATAAGGAATAACACCACCAAGAGCAACATAAGCTAAATCCTTGTTTATAAAAAAAGGAACACCCATCCATATATATAAGAGTGGTAGAAAAAAAAGACCAAAAACGCCAACTTGAACAACGGTTTCCTTTAGAGAAAAAAGTATTAGTTTTTTTCTTATAAAATTCATTTTTCTACTTTCTTTAGAAATCCTTGAAGAATTGAATATGACCTATAAGCTTTAGGATAGAAAGAAATTTTCCTCCTTATCGCTTTAATTTTCAAAACCTTAGTCTTTAAGGCATTAAAAATTAATTTTTAGAGAGGATTTTTTTAAAACTTTTCTTTAAGAAAATAAAGAGCTTCACTAAAACCCTCTTTATGTTTTATAGAAAGCTCTTGTATTTCCATTTGATTCTCTTTTCTATCCCAGCCCAAGGGGCCTACAATTAAAAAGGATTGATATGTTTTCTCATCAAAAACAAGGCCTAATGTATAGGGAGCGTGAGATTTGAGATGTTCTAAATCTTCTCTCAAAAAGAAAGTTTCTAAATTTTTAAGATCGGAAAGTCTCTGAGCTGAAATCGTTGGTCTTCGATGTTTTTTTGAGGGATTATCTTCCACATATAAAAAGGGATAACTTTTTAAGCGCCGAACTTCAATGACTCTATCTTCTAAGTTATGAGACATTTCTTTTACCCTGCTTTGAGAAGAAAAGCTTGATTTATTCTTAGAAGCAATGAGACTGGGCAGAATAAGACCTGCTGCCAGGATCAAGAAGATGCTTAATAAAGAAAAGAAAGCCTGTTTCTTTATAAGATCACTATTCTTTTGAGAAAATCTTACAAATGGCATTCCTAAAGCAAGAGCGATAAAGGGCATGGTAACAGCAAAAGTCCGAATACCTCCTGAATCAAACGTCACGGCAGCTGAAAAAAAACTTCCTAAAACGCCAATCAGAATAATGTCTGATATTTTTTGAAAAGAATGATAATGTCTTATAAAAGACTTTCCACATAAAAAATAATAATAAAGCACAAAAGGAAGGCCACTTACGAAAATCCAATCAATAGGATAAGAAAAAAAACCAAATACATATTTTATATTCAAAAAGAACTTTAAAAACCGACAAAGGTTTAAAAAAAGTCCTTTTATTAAATTCAAGGGATTTTCGAGAATGAGTCGCAAAGATTCTTGATAAAGCCATATGGCTTGCTCACTTTCCACCGTTATGCCAAGCTTTTCACAAGCTTCATACCCTGACACCCATGTAAGTCCACCTCGCGCAAGACCATAGAGCGTCGAGGCAAAATTTGCATGCATTTGTCCTGTGCCTTCAGAAGTTCCATATAAAAGCAAAAGAGCTTTAGGGTATAAAAACCCTAAAATGATCCCTGCTATAAGAAAAAAAGCCCATTTTTTTTGTGCCTTAAAAAGAGGAGAGAAAAGAACCCATAAGAAAAAAAAAGGAAGAATAATAAAAGGCCCAGCACGCGTATTGAGACCTACTGTTAAAACGAATATTCCGACTCCAAAAATGGAGGCGCTTTCTAAATAAGTGCCTTGGATTAAAAGAGTGATCGCCAGAAACCCTAAACATAACCCTAAAGATTCAGTCATCGTTGTTGGAATGTAGGTCTGGGCCCATAAAAAACAAATGAGAATAGATATAAAAGCGACTCTTCTTCCTAAAATTTGGGATACGGTTTGAACGAAAAAAACGCCGCTTAGCCCACACAGAGCAGCTTGTATAAAGAGGGCCCCTTGAAAATCTCCCCCTACAATTTTTAAACGTATTGCCAATAAAAGAGCATTTAACGGCCGACGCATATTCCAATAATCAATCTCTCCGGTTCGTAAAAACAATTCTGCACCAGCATAATAACTCCCCGCATCAGAATAAGGAATAACACCTCCTAACATGACATAATTCATGTCTTCATTTATAAAAAATGGAAAACCCGCCCAAACATATAAAAAGGGAAGAAAAAAAAGGGCGAATATCCCCATTAAGAAAAGAAGATCTTTTATGGAAAAATCTTGTATTTTTTTTAGGAAGGTCACTTCTTTCAATCCCTTTAAAGTTAGGTTAATCAGATCTTAAAATTTATTTTTTTTTATTACACCATAACCCATCAAACAATACTCAAAAAGGTTTGAATAATTTGTCTTCATAAAATCTATCAAAAGGCTTTAAATTTTCGATAGGCAAGAAGGACCATCCTTAAAAGAAGCCATCCATGAGAAAATCTTGAAATCTGTGTACTGCCATAATCACGTGCACGGTACCTTATGGGGATTTCGATCACTTTCAAATTAAGCTTACTCGCCCCAAAAATTAAATCAAAATCTCCAAATGGATCAAAATTACCAAAATAAGATCTATTGCGACTAATTTTTTCATAATCCCTTTTCCATAAAACCTTTGTCCCACACAATGTATCTGTAAAACGTTGAGCCAGAAGATAGGTAAAAATCCAAGAAAATGTCTTATTGGCTAAAAAATTAAGAAATTGCATCGCTTGATTTTCCATAGGGTAAATAAGGCGCGTTCCGTTGACAAATTCTCCATCTCCCGACACCAAAGCTTTATAAAATTTAGGCATATCTTCAGGTGGTGTTGTTAAATCACCGTCTAAAATCATTACAATATCCCCTGATGCTTTTTCAAAACCAAGCCGCATGGCGTCCCCTTTGCCTTTGCCAGTTTGTTGATAAGCTTTAATTGTCCAATTTTTATACTGGGCTTGCACACGAAGAATTTCTTCCCATGTTTTATCTTTCGAATGCCCCTCAATAAATATAATTTCCATGGCACGAGCAAATTTTGGGAGTCTTAAAAGAGCAGGTTCTATATTTCCCAACTCATTACGACAAGGAATAACAACACTCACAGAAGGTAAAGAAATTTGCTTTTGTGGCTTTGGTTTTAATCGTGCAATAATGTACGTTCTCACACATAAACGACGTATGCCTGGAATTGTTCCAATATATTTATTAACGAAAGATCCAATCCCAAGAAATCTTTGCGGAAGAAGTTGACGGTATTCTTTTTTAATAACATCAAAACCGGATAAATTTAAAAGATGTTCTATATCCCCTGTTACCAAATAATTTTGTTCAATTGTCGGTTTTTTAAGCTTTAAAAACTCTGCACACTTCAAAATAGGTTCCCAATATTTTGAATAATAACTAATAATGATGCGTGTTTCTGAAGAGCAGAACTTCTGAAGAGATTCTAATGTATTTTGAATATCATTCAAAAACCCAATTGTATCAGAAAGGATGATGATATCGAAAATTTGATCTTTTAGACAAGAAAGACCTTCTTCAACATCTGCTTCAAAAAAAGTTAAGGAAGGATGTTTTTTTTTGGCATAAGCAACAAGGTCTGGACTTAAATCGACACCAACGCCTAAAGCTGGTGAAAGCGAAGCTAGTAAATCACCATTTCCCGCACCAAGATCTAATATCTTTAATCCCTTTGGCACAAGAAAACGATGAAAGTGCATATCTTGGGCATGGAAGAAATTATTTTTTTTTCTATTGGTATATTGTTCAAAATTTTTCTGAATACAGGTGATAAGCTTCTGCGTACGCGTCAAGGGGAATCCTCTTCATAAATGAATTAAAAGAGAACTTTATAAGATTTCCCCTTTTAAATCAAATTCCTTCTCTAAATTTTCTTTAAAAAATTTCTTAAGGATTTCCACGCCTTAAAAAGGCAGGAATTTGAAGATCTTCTTCAGAAACTTCCTCTTCAATGCCAGGAAGACTCCCTTGAACAATAAATTCAGAATTTCCACGATTTTGTGTTCTTTCAGGCGTGCCTGTGGATCCAGATTTGCGATCTGCGTTTTCAGTTGAATCAAGTCGGGAGACCTTAAAACCCATTAACCTCTCAAAAAAACCAGGCTTGCGCTCTTCTTTTTGCGTTTTAGATCCCAAATCCCACGTTGAATAAGAAGATGCGTTCGGAGAAATATCAGCAACAGATGTCTCTTTTTGAGAAGGTACTATTTCTTCTTTTTCTTCAGAAATTTCTGGGGTCAAGGACATTTCAGAAATGTCAGACATCTCGAGGTTTTCAAAAGTTGGAAGCGAATCCATGCCAGCTAAAACAGACGAACTTCCCATCGAAACTTGCGAAGAATTATTTTCTTTTTCTACGATAAGGTCATGATTCATTTGTGGTGCTTTGTGACCATATAAATTTAAAGCTTGAACATCTATGCCCGTTGCAACAACGGAAACTCTCATAATCCCTTCCATTTTCTCATCAAATGTCGATCCAAAAATAATTTGAGCATCTGTATCGACCTCTTCTCGAATTCGGTTTGCAGCTTCATCAACTTCAAATAAAGTCATGTCAAAACCACCCGTAATATTGATAAGAACACCACGAGCTCCTTGCATGGATACATCATCCAAGAGGGGATTTGAAATTGCAGCTTCAGCGGCTTCAATCGCACGTCTTTCTCCTTTTGCCTCGCCGGTTCCCATCATGGCTTTCCCCATTTCACTCATAACAGAACGAACATCTGCGAAGTCTAAGTTAATCAGCCCCGGCATAATCATAAGATCTGTAACCCCTCGAACTCCAGAATAAAGAACATCATCTGCAAGTTTAAATGCGTCTGAGAAAGTTGTTTTTTCATTTGCAATACGAAATAAATTTTGGTTCGGAATAACAATGAGCGTATCCACAAATTGTTGAAGGTCTTCAAGACCTTTTTCAGCTGAGCGCATACGTTGTGCACCTTCAAAGTGAAATGGCTTCGTTACAACACCAACTGTGAGAATTCCAAGATCACGGGCCGCTCTTGCAAGAACAGGAGCAGCACCTGTTCCTGTTCCACCTCCCATACCTGCTGTAATAAAAAGCATATGAGAACCTTTGATTGTCTCGACAACATCTTCAAGAGCCTCTTCAGCAGCAACGCGTCCAACATCAGGTCGAGATCCAGCTCCAAGACCGCGCGTCGCGCCTAATCCAAGCTGGATTCTTTTTTCTGATAAAGATTGAGAAAGCGCTTGTGCATCTGTATTGGTGACAATGAAATCAACCCCTTCAAGCTTTGAGCGAATCATGTTATTTACTGCATTTCCACCAGCACCACCAACACCCACCACAGTTATACGTGGTTTTAAATCTGAAAAAGATGCATGTTTTGCCCCAAGAATCTTTAAAGAGGACTGTGAAGGGTTCATCCGTGAAACTCCGTATGTTAAAATTAAAAACTTATTGCAATAATACTATATACTGCCTCTTAAAAAAGATCGAATAAAATCTATTAAAAAAAAAGAAGCTTTTACAACTATTAAATCAATTTTCTAAAAAAAGAGAAAAAATTATGTTTAAAAGATGATATTTTCATATCAATAAACAAGTTTTGTTTATATCCTTCAGCACAAAAATTTAAAAGTCCTAATACAGTTGAAAAAGAAGGGTTACTAAATCCTTCTGTCAAACCACGAATATGTAAAGGTTTACCAAGACGTACCCCTCTTCCCAAAATCGTAGAAGCAACTTCTTTAAGTCCAAACATTTGACTTGCTCCTCCTGTCAATACAACCCGTCTCGTTGCTCCTTTATAAGAGGAAAGTGCATCAATTTTATTTTTTAAAATCTCAAAAATCTCTTCTACACGTGGACAAATAATTTGATTTAAAGATGCTTTGGTAACTTGCATCCCTGGCATTGCGTGATCATCTCCAATTTGAGGAACTAAAATTGTTTCATTTTCATCGCTGGCAGACTCCAGGGCGCTTCCATAAAGCGTTTTTAAGCGTTCTGCATGAGAAAATGGCGTTGACAATCCTTGAGCAATATCACTTGTGATATGACTCCCCCCTAAAGGAATCATTCCTAAAGCAACGCAATGACCATCAGAAAAAACGGAATAGGTTGTCGTTCCACCTCCCATATTGACAAGAACAACGCCTAAATCCATTTCATCTTCAACCAATGTTGACAAAGCAGAAGCATAAGCAGAACTTACAATTTGAGAAAGCTCTAAATGACATCTTCCAACGCCTTGAACCAAGTTTTTAAAAATTGTAGAAGGCAATGTTACAACATGCAAACTTACCCCTAAACGTTCTGCAAACATTCCACGTGGATCACGTATAAAACGATTTCCGTCTACAGTATATCCTATTGGAAAGGCATGGATTAATTCCAAAGGATAGATTCTGCGGGATTGATTCATTTTTAGATTATTTTGGGCTAAAGAAAAAAGATTCTTTAAATCCTCTTCCAAAATTTCACGACCCGACAGCACAACATCAACATCCCCAATCTCTGATATCACGCCACTTGAACATCCAACGACAATGTTTTGAATTGTCTCCGAAGCCATCTCTTCTGCAGAATGAACAGCATTTAAAATAGATATTTCTAAAGCTTCCATATCTACAATTGCGCCTGATTTTAACCCCTTAGAAATTTGTTGTCCAATTCCCAAAAGACGCAAGTTTTGATCACTTTCAACACGTGCAATTGCAGCACAAACTTTTGTGCTTCCAATATCAAGTGCTGCAATAAGACCATTTTTCGAAATCATTTAAAATTAACTTTTCATTTTAATTAAATTAATATTTACTTTCTAGACAGTTTTTAAATTCAAGCATCTCTCATTTTTCCTGGCATATTTGAACTTTTTATACTAGAGGCTTCATTTGTTTCTCGTTGTTTTTGCGGAAGAATTTCTTTTTGAGGTCTTATGATAATTTTAGGAAGAAATCTTAGATCAATCATTTTAATGTCACGCGCGAACAAAAGGTCCTGCTTTTCAAATTGCGTTAATACATCAAGTGCTTCTTTTATCTTTAATTCAGGGAGTCTGACCTCAATTGTTTTATCTATATAGATATTCCATCTGCGTCCTCCTACTAAACTTGATGCTGTAACACGGTTTAAAACAAGCGGAAACGAAGAGAGCACTTTTAAAAAATCTGAGGCCTTTTCTTGTGCGTTTTCTCCAATAAAAAGAGGCAAGCTTTTAAATTCTTGCGGAACAAGAGGAACACCTTGATTGGAGGGCATTTTCTGACTTAAGTTAATGATCGCTCCTTGATCATCAATCAAATCAATATGCGAACCATGGCGCCATCTTGCGATTGGGTGCCGTTCAGAAAGTCTTACATAAATTAAATTTGGCAAACGTCTTTCAACGAGGGAGGATCGAATCCAAGGAAGTTTTTCAAGTTCTGCTTTAGCAACCCAGGGATCAAATTTTAAAATTGATTCTCCTAATTTTATATTAAGTGCTTTTGAAATTTCCTTCTTTTGAACGCGTTGCCGACCTTCTAATAAAATATCATCAACCGTAAATCCCATATTAAGCGTTAGTTTTTCATAAGATACCCCCAGAGTCTTTATTCCAAGATCCCAAAGGCCTGACATCCAAATAACAAAATAGAAAATTACTCCAAGAGAAAAAAGCGCTGTGATTATTAAGAATTTAAAGTTTATTTCTTTCAAACGAGATTTTTTTCGTATATTTCTTTTTTCTCTAATTTTTTGTGCTTCTATCATACGCCGCATAAGACTAATTTCCTATTTTAAAAAGAAAAAGAATTTTCTTTTCCTTTAATTTTCCTTAGAGAAAATAAAATTTCCTTTATTGACCTTAAACTTTGAGAGGATTTCCCAAACAACGTATCTCCCATTTCAGCAAAATACCAGACGACTTTAAAACACGATTTTGCACCTCTAATGCTAAATTTTCAAGATCTTCAGCAGTGGCATCTCCTGTATTAATTAAAAAATTACAATGCTTTTCTGACACCTGTGCTCCCCCACGCTTTAACCCTCTACAACCGGCAGCATCTATAAGCTCCCAAGCTTTGAAGCCCTCAGGATTTGCAAATGTACTGCCCCCCGTTCGAGCCCGAATGGGTTGCGTTTCTTCACGCCGCGTCATAATCTCTAAAATGTTTTTTTTAATAAGGGAGGCATCGCCTTTAACCCCTCTAAGCAAAGCTCCCACAAAAATCCAATCTTCTGAAAGACCACAAGATCGATATGACATTTTTAAATCGTCAACATTCAAATGATGTAAATTTCCCATGGGATCTAGAACAAGAGCCTTTTCAAGAATATCTTTTATTTCAGATCCATACGCGCCTGCATTCATACGAAGGGCCCCTCCTAAAGTACCTGGAATCCCTGATAAAAATTCAAGACCGCTTAACCCATATTCTGCAGCTGTTAATGCAATATTTCGATCTAACACACCTGCTTCAACATCAAGAATTACGTCATTCTTAAGGCTTATCTTTGAAAAGCCCCCGCCAAGTTTAATAACGACTCCTGAAATTCCTGAAGATCTTATAAGAACATTTGACCCCATTCCTAGAAGAGTCACAGGTATTTTTGGGTTTTTTTGTTTTAAAAAATTTTGAAGATCACTTAAATCTGCCGGCTTAAAAAGAATTTCAGCGTTTCCACCAACCTTAAACCATGTATATTTTGCCAAAGGAACATTTTCAAGATACCGGCCACGAACTTTGGGAAGATCTTTTAAAGAAAGGGAAGACATGTTTAAGCTTGAACACATTTTTACCTTTATAATCCTCCCCTGAATTTTGAATGAAATTCCGGAAAAGAATAAGCCCACTGGCTAATCGTTCCAGCGCCCATAAAAAGAACAATATCCCCTTCTTTTAGAAAAGAAGTTAATTCTAAAAAGAGTTCATCCTTTCCAGATAAACTTTTGACCGGAATCCCATATTCTTTCATTTTTAAAGAGAGCACAGTATGATCTATTCCTTCAATAGGAGACTCTCCCGCACTATAAATAGGAACGATATAGACTTGACTTGACTCTTTTAAACATTTTGCAAAGTCTTCCATTAAGCGGGAAACACGGCTATATCGATGGGGTTGTAAAACAGAAATAACACGGCCTTCTGTCATCCCTAGAGCCGCTTTTAGCGTTGCAGAGATTTCAACAGGATGATGTGCATAATCATCATAAATTGTAACACCTAAAATATCGCTAACCTTTGTGAAGCGGCGCTTAACGCCCTTAAATGACATAAAGGCTTCTTTAATAAGTTCACGAGGGATTTCAAGCTTGCGCGCAACGGTTAAGGCAGCAAGAACGTTTTGTATATTATGATCCCCCATTAAAGATACTTGAATTCCTTTCCATACAACAAGAGCTTCTTGTGGAAATCTAATCTCAACATCAAAAGTTGTTTTATCTTTTTCACGCAGGATATTAATGGCGCGCACATGCGCTTTTTCTGAAAACCCATACGTTAAAAGTGTTTTATTAGAAATTTTTGAAATCATTTCTTCCACTACAGGGTGATCAATGCATAAAACGCCAAACCCATAAAAAGGAATTTTTTCAATAAAATTTTGAAAAGCCTCCTTCAAAGCTTCAAAAGATCCATAATGCTCTAAATGCTCAGGATCTATATTTGTAACAACAGCAACCGTTGGAGAAAGATCTACAAAGCTCCCATCAGACTCATCCGATTCAATAACCATCCAATCACCGTTCCCAAGACGGGCATTTGTACCATAGGCTGTAATGATTCCGCCATTAATGACTGTTGGATTAAGACTGGCCGCATCAAAAATAGAAGCAATTAAGGATGTGGTTGTTGTCTTTCCATGGCTGCCAGACACAATAGCTGAAAACTTCAAACGCGCTAATTGAGCAAGCATTTCCGACCGATGTATAATTGCGATTCCACGTCGCTCGGCTTCTTTTATTTCTGGATTTTCACCTATAATAGCTGAAGATACGACCAATAAATTTGCTTTTTCAATATTCTCTGCCTTATGCCCTATAAAAATAGGAATTCCTTTTTCTTTCAAACGTTGAACATTTGGGTTCACAGCAATATCACTTCCCTGGACTTTTTGTCCTAATCCATGAAGGATTTCTGCAATCCCGCTCATACCAATACCTCCAATACCCACGAAATGGATAACACCTAAAGAAAGAGGAGAAATTTTCATCGAATCATCCTTAAATCACAAAAAAAGAGAACGCCCACATTATGTCAAAAATCTGTTTCTTTATGCCGCTCTTTGAGGAAAACGTCAACACTCCCCATTATTTTTTCAAGAGCTCCTCTTGAATACATCTTTGAAAGATTTAATGAGGCATGTTGAAGTTCTTGTGGATTCTTAATAAGATAGGTGAGAAAATGAATGATATTTTTTTCTAATAAATTATTTTGAGTTATCATCCATCCCCCTTTTCCAGAAACAATAAAGGACGCATTTTTAGTTTGATGGTCATCCATTGCAGATGGAAGAGGAATAAAAAGAGCAGGTCGCATCGTCGCTAAGCTTTCTCCTATCGTTGAAGATCCTGCTCTTGCAATAACAAGATGCGTCTTTGCGATGCGTTTCTCTACATCTGAAAAGAAAGAAGCTACGTCATGTGAGATCCCTAACCTATGAAGCTCTTCTTGTACCATGCTTTTTTGGCTTTCAGGAGCTTGAAAAGTTATAAATAATTTGGCTCTGATCTCAGAGGGAATCTGTTTCAATGCTTTTAAAATTTCTTCCGTAAGACGGATCGATCCTTGACTCCCACCTAAGACAAGCACTTGAAACTTATTCAAGACCGTTGGTGGTGAAGCAAGATAAGGTACTGTTTGTCCAATTGCTTCAATTTCAGGACGCACAAGGGGGCCAATCCATTTTTTTTTAAGGAAAAAAATACGTGTTATAAGTTTTGGAATTTTTTGCGTTTTTGAAAATGTGAGAAAAAGCATCTTAGAAAAAGGAAATAAGACTCTATTGACACGCCCCAAAACAGCATTTTGTTCATGAAGACACAAAGGAATCCTCAAAAGGAGTGCGGCAATCGCTCCAGATGCGGAAGGATATCCTCCAAACCCTAACACAACTTTAGGCTTTACCTGCTTCAGTAACTTTAAAAGACCTCCAACATTTCTTAAAATGCCCCAAAGACGCTTCAGAAAGGACCCCGACGCCATATCTAAAACATGACATTTAAAAGAAGCATTCTTTTTTACATAGACGCTGCCGCGTTGATCCGTAATAAATAAGATTTTTATACCACGTTCTTCAAAAGCTTCTGCAAGCAATTGGGCTGGAAAAACATGCCCCCCTGTTCCTCCTGCCAAAAGAACAACCTCTTCTTGCCTTTTCTCTTTTTTTCCCCTTTTGAATGTCATTCACTATATCCTAACCTTTTCCGGGTAAAATTAAGTAAAATTCCCATTCCTAAAGAAAGAGCTAAGAGAGAGGACCCCCCATAACTTAAAAAGGGAAGTGTCATTCCTTTTGTTGGGATTAAATGAAGAGAAGACGCCATATTAACAAGGGCTTGAATCCCAAACTGTGTACTTAATCCACAAATACTAAGAAAAATAAAATAATTAGAACTTTTCAATGTATCTGAAAAACTTCTAAAAATAATAAAGGCATAAATCCCGACAATCAAAAGGCAAAATAACAATCCAAATTCTTCTCCCGCAACCGCAAAAATAAAATCTGAATGCGCATCTGGTAAATGTTTCTTAATAACACCTTCGCCCGGACCCAATCCAAAAAATCCTCCATTCATAAATGCCTCTAGAGAATGATTAATTTGATATCGATCTCCTGCTTCTGGATCTAAAAACCGGTCAATACGATGAGAAACATGGGGAAAAAGAAAATAGGCTAAAAAGAGACCGCACGTTGCAAGAAGAGCAATCAGAAAAACCCATAAAAAAGAAAGCCCTGCTAAGAAAATCTGCACACCCCAAGCACATGAAACAACAAAAGTCATTCCGAGGTCCGGCTCAAGGAGAAGGAAAAAAACAATCACAACATAAAGAGCAAAGGAAAAAAGGCGTGGAGAGAATTCTAGAAAAGACAGCTTTTTTGTGTCTGAATCAGCATAATTTAAAATCCAAGCCGAAACGATGGAAAAAGTGGGTTTAATAAATTCCGAAGGCTGAAGAGAAAAACCCAAAATGTTAATCCACCTCCGGGCTCCTTTAATCTCAATGCCCCAAAAAGGCGTTAAAATCAAAAAAAATAGACTGATCCCAAAAATCCAAAAAGAGAGTTTTTTAACAAAAGAAAAGGGCAACATGGAAACCCCAACCATCAAAAAAAAGCTTGGAATAAAAAGAAGCAATTGCTTTTCAACCATGTAAAAAGAACTGAGTCCAAGTTTTTTAGCAATAAAAGGAGTTCCAGAAAAACTTAATATGCAACCAATTCCCATAAGAAGACATAAACCAAGGAGCATCCAACGATCGACGGCCCACCACCAGCGACCAATGAGACTTGTATCCGTTCGGGAAAAAAAAGAAGACGCCATAAATTTCTCTATAATTAAAGTCAAAAAACATTTTCAAAAAAATAATACGTCAAGTAAGCTTAAAATAGAAGCCTCATAACAAAAAACAGAGTTAAGTTTATTGCAATCAAACTTTCCTGAGCAAAAAGTTCTTAAAAACCTTCTCTTTTAAGCCTTTTTCATAAATTGAGTTTTTGAACATACTCTTTAAATTTTTCCCCACGCTCTTCAAAACTTTTAAATTGATCCCACGAAGCACAGGCCGGAGATAAAAGCACATGTGGAAACTCTATACCATTTTCCTTCATATCTTGCTTTGCCCAATTAAATGCTTTTAATGTCGCAACCTCAAGGGTATTACATTTTTCAAATTCCACATACCCTTCTAGTTTTTTTGCGAAAGCATCTTGAGCCTCCCCAATCAAAAAGACACGCTTAATTTTTGGGAAATATTTTTTTAAATCTAAGAGATCATCTCCTTTAGCTTGTCCTCCCAAGATCCAATATATATTATCATAAACCTCGAGAGCTTTTGCAGTTGCTTCAACATTCGTCGCTTTACTATCATTAATAAAAGTAATCCCAAAAAATTTTCCAATGACTTCTTGACGATGAACAAGTCCGGGAAATGTTTTAAGCCCCTCAATAATAATTTTCTCATCAATGCCCAAACTTTTCATTGTGGCAAAAGCAACAGCAACATTCTGGGCATTATGAACACCTTTCAAAGTCAAAAGATCTTTTAAATTAAAAATAAATCTTTCCTCTTTCTCTTCTTTTATCCAAAGTCCATCTTCTCTTTTAAAGATATCTCCCTCATTTTCCCGCATTGAAACAGATATAATTTTTGGATGATTTTTCTTTTTTAGCTTTTGAAATATTTCCTCTGTTGCATCCGTATCAACGCCAATAACAGCAATCGGAAATGTTTTACTTTGAGAAGTAAAAACTTTTTCCTTAGCGGCTTTATATCCCTCCCAGCCCCCATGCCTCTCTAAATGATCCGGTGTTATATTTAAAAGAATGGAAATAAGAGGTGCAAGCGAAGGTGTTGTTTCAAGCTGATATGAAGACACCTCAAAAACATAAATGCCTTCCTCCCCAAAATCTGGAAGATCAAAGACTGGAATTCCAAAGTTTGCCCCAATGGCTGTTGGAATTTGAGCGTATGTCAAAAGATGTCCCAAGAGAGCTGTCGTTGTGGACTTCCCATTGGTTCCTGTGACTGCAATATATTGATGCGTCGGATTCATTCGAATGTAGAGCTCAAGATCGCTTATAATCTCAAGAGGTTGTTCTTGATCATTTGCCCATTTTTTCGCGGCTTGAAGAACAGGATGAGGGATTGGATAATGATGCGGAATGCCAGGACTTAAAATAATTCCTGTTATTTTTTTCCATGGAAAATCAGAACCCAAGGGATCTTTAAGAAGAAGTTTTTGACTTTCTGCATGTATGCGTTGCTGCGGATTATCATCCCACACATAAAAAGGGATATCTTGAGAGGCTAAAAATCGTGCCGTTGAAATCCCCGTTCGTCCTAGGCCTAAAATTAAATAAAAAGGGCTTTTTTCCATGTAACTGCTCCAAAATTATCCTCTTTTGTCCTACACGAAATCTTTTAAAAGCACAATATTTGGCATTAAATTCCTTTTTCTCTAAAAATGACATCTGAAAAGTTACAAAAATTGTAATTTATTTTTTACTTTTACGCTCCTGTTTTCTGAGACCATAACATTTTTCAGTCAATCAAATGAGTGTGAGACCCGCCCTTTAAGTTTCTTTATTCGTAATCTAAAAGGTGCATTAGCATCTGAGATTAAAAAAAATAATGAAACAAAAATTCCTACTTTTTTGTATTGCTTTTACAAAAAAGTAGCCTTATTATTAAATGTAGCTACAATAGGATTACAAAATTACTTTACATGATGATATCATACGCGCAAGAATTGATCATAAAGTTAAAATAGAAGCACAGAAAATCTTAGACACCATGGGACTCTCTGTGAGTGATGCCATTCGCTTATTTTTTTATCAAATTGTCGCAGAGCAAAAAATACCTTTTCCCATCAAAGCGCCTAATTTTGAGACAATCAAAGCCCTTCAGGCGCATAAGGAAAAGGAACTTGAACCGACAACCCTTGAAAACATCCACGCTTCTTGGAAAAATGGCTAAAGAAATCTTTCAAACATCCCACTTTAAAGATGATCTTAAAAAGATCATAAGATCAAGGCGCTACCGTTTGGAAGATCTCATGGAAATTTTAATATTGCTGCAAGAAAACCATCCCCTTGACTCAAAACACAAAAACCATCCTCTCTTTGGGAAATGGCATGGCTATAAAGAGTGTCATATCAAGCCCGATTGGCTTTTAATTTATGAGGAAACGAAAGAATCTCTTCATTTAATTCGCACTGGAAGTCATAGTGATTTGTTTGTTTAAATCTGATTTTCTTTTTCAAAAATTATAAAAATCTTAAACTTTTAAATTTATTTGATAAGCGGCCTCCACATTCTTTTCTGAGAAGGCAAGACCCAGATGGATAATTTTTTCAACATGCTTATACATTTTAATTTTAGAATCATATTTTTTTGTTTCAATTGGATGAAGAGCAGCCTGTGCAACCTTCTTTAAATCTTCCGACTTGGTTGCAATTTTATATTCTAAAATAAAAGCATAAGGATAAGGCGCTGTTTCTTTTGGAATAATGAGAAGATCAGCCCTCCTTTCACCTGTTTCACGTTCTTTTTCAACAAAATAATCTTCATTTACGCTGCTTGCAAAAAGACCCCACATAAATCCATTATAAAGAAGTTCCGCTTGTTTTGAAGCTGAATCAAAATAACTGGCTGAAGCGTCAAGATAAGATTTAAGCTTTTCAATAAATTTGGCAACATCTCCTTTTAAAAGATGCATTACAAAAACTTTATATTCTTGCGGATTGGTTTTAAATTTAGCTTCAATCCACTGAAGAGTGGAGGTCATAAAAACTCCTCGAACTTCATAGTTGGGAATTTTGACATGGCAGAGATATGTAATTCCATCCATAGCGAGTTTTGCTTTTTCAGCAGTTAGCTACCCTGAAAAAAACAAGAGATTATAAAGAGCATTCGGAGAAGACTTGATATCAGAAAATACCATTTGTGGACCCGCAATGATTTCAATGGTTCCTCCTTCAATAAGAGTTTGAATTTCTGTTTGAAATTTATCAAGAATGAGCGCTTGTTCAATAAGTGCCGTGCTTG